>JAGRHM010000527.1 GCA_020445005.1 Candidatus Competibacteraceae bacterium
GTGGTTTGCCGTTGGCCGATACCAGTGGCATCGCGACCGCTTTTTTCCATGCCTCCGCGACGCCCGGCACGGTGATCATTACCGCCTCGGCGCAGGATCCGAACACCAATCAACGGGTAAGCGCCAGCATTGAGATTGAGGTCTATAACGAGGAGCGTCCCCCGGCATCGATCACCTTTACCGGGCCTTTTGTGAATGCGGTGCTGGCCGGCCAATCGCGGTTTGGCGATCCACCGATCCTGAACGGTACTTACAGCCGGGTGGTTAGCGTGGTGGTCAATGACGCGAACGGCAATCCGACCAATCCGAATACTCAGGTTAATTTCTTCCTGATTGACGGCCCGTTGCTGGATTACCCCGATAATCCGGGGCGCTTTCTGATCGCTGGCAACAATGGTAACCCCGCCGAGGGACAAACCCAGTTTCTCGCCCGCAGGGGCGGTTTCCAGGCGAAGGGCGTGTTGCCCTTTGACTGGCTCGTGCTGGATGGCCGAGTGCAAGACGCAACGGGACCGAACAACAGTTTCCAAACCGGCCTGTGGCGCGTGCAGCAGGTGACCCAGGCCAGGGCGCTGAGTGTCCAGCGGCCGTTCAATGACGGAACGAACACGCGAGGCACGGTGCCGTATATCATCGGGCGTGCGCAGAATGCGGCGATCCTGTCGCCGTCCTTCACCAATCTGAATGGTGTTGCGGATACGACCCTGACCTATCCCTTCGAGAAATTGGGTCAAACGGCGGTGCTGGTGGCCTGCACCACGGACATGGAGGTGTGCGGAATTTTGAATACCTGCGACGCTACCGGCGCGAATTGCAATTCGGTGTATTTGGGGGCGACCAACGGCTCCGACCGCGTCCTGACCGTATCGGCGACCAGTCTCCGCCCGAACAACACCACCAACGTGCGCATGTGCCTGCGCGATGTGAATTTTGCGCCCTTGCCTGCCACCGAGATTCGCTATGACGTGGGCGCGCGCGGCACTGCGACAGTGACCGTCAATGGCGCGTCTGATGTGCGCGGCGCGTTCTTTACCAGCGTCGATGGCTGTGTGTCGGTGCCCATCGCCAGCAGCGGCCAGATTCTCGGCAGCCAGGACATTCCGATTCAGTTCACCTCCGATAATCTAGCGGCACCGGTGACAGTGACCATTCGTTCCCCCGGCGCGGGTAAGCTGGAAGGCTTGTTCAGTTGCGCGTTCACGCCAGCGGAAGGAACCGGGGCGTGCAATGGCACGCTGCGGCTGACCGACGATGAAGGCTCGCCGATGTCTGGGGTGCTGATTGGCTTGGGCGATGTGTCTCCAGACCAGATCGGCAAGTTTAGCCTGACCTTTGATCCCGCCGAGGGCGAGTTAGGTAAAACCAACGATCAGGGCCAAATCCAGGTTTCGATCAACCTGCAACGGCCTGGGGCCTACTCATTCCCATTCCAGACGCAGCCTGGCGGCACGGCCACCTTTACCTTCAATGTGACGGTGCCGGCGCCTAATTCCCTGGTGATTACCCTGGACCCGCTCACCGCTGAAGTGGGTAAGCCTTACACCGGCATCTTGAAGGCGGAAGGTGGGGTGCCGCCGTTTGAATGGACAGTAG
This sequence comes from Candidatus Competibacteraceae bacterium, assembly GCA_020445005.1. Classification (GTDB taxonomy): domain Bacteria; phylum Pseudomonadota; class Gammaproteobacteria; order Competibacterales; family Competibacteraceae; genus UBA2383. The sequence continues at coordinate 1,594 of JAGRHM010000527.1, forward strand.
TCGGCGCTTTACCGCCCGGGTTGTCGCTGAACGCGGCGACCGGGACCATTGGCGGCACGCCGACGACCAAAGGTACTTTTAGCTTTGTAGTGAACGTTAAGGAAGTGCGCCCCGATGGCGATACCAGCGGCGCATTGACCGGTTCGGCGGCGTTTACCATTACCGTGGGTGAGGATCAAGCAACCTTGACGGTCAGCTTGGCGCCGACGACGGGCACCGTGGGCTTGCCTTTCAATGGGTTAGTCAGCGCGACCGGCGGCTCTGCGCCTTACACCTTCTCGATCCTGGCGGGCAGATTGCCGAACGGCGTGAGCCTGAGTTCCAGCGGTACATTGTCAGGGACGCCAACGGCCGTGGGAACGTTTGCCGTGTCGATCCAGGCCACCGACAGCAAGGGCGTGACCGGAACGGGTAATTTCGAGATCACCATCGCCAGCGAGTCGCCGTTGACAATCACTTTGGAAGGCGGCGGCGCCGGGACGGTCGGCCAGCCTTTCGGAAGTGTGTTAGCTGCGACGGGCGGCGCGCCGCCCTATACCTTCCGGTTGGTAGCCGGCAGCGCGCCGGGCTTGACCTTGAACAGCAACGGTACGTTCTCGGGAACGCCGACTACGGCGGGTACGTTCGCCTTGACGGTCGAAGCGACGGATAGTAGCGGTTTAAAAGGAACCGGAACGGTGACCGTTACCATCGCTGAGCAAGGCGGCGGCACCGGTGAGCCGTTGGCGGTGACTCTCAATACGCCGCCGGCGGCGACGGCGGGCACCCCCTATTCCACGGTGCTGGGAACTGCTACGGGTGGGACGGCTCCTTACACTTGGACTATCGAGAGCCGGGGTAATCTGCCGACAGACATTACGCTCAGTAGTACCGGTGTATTGTCAGGAACGTTCGGCGCGGCAGGGACGTTTAACTTTGTCGTCAGAGTCACCGACTCCAGCAACCCGGTGCAAACCAGCATCGCCAACGCGACGATAACCGTGAATCCAGGTAGCGGCGGCGGCGGCGTGACGCCGTCTCAACTGACCCTGTTAACTAGCAGCCCTGATTTGCCCTCTTCCGGTCAGAATCCGGTGACGCTGACCGCCATTGCCCGGGATGCCGGCGGGGTGTTGCTCCAGGATGTGACCGTTAACTTCCAGGTCAGGAGCGGCGACGGCACTCTGCAGATCGTGCGGGGTACTACCGACGAGACCGGTACGGCGCAAGCGCTGCTTTCGACCGGAGGCAATCAGCGTAATCGCACCCTTACTATCGGCGCCAGCGCCGGTTCGGTGACTGCCACTGACGTGACCGTGAATGTCACGGGCACCACGCTGGAGGTGTCCGGCGCTACGTCGGGAGCGATCCCGTTGAGTACGGCGGCTGATCCGAATCCCGTAGCACTGACCTTTGCCTTGAAAGATTCGGCAGGCACGGGGATTGCCGGAGCCACGCTGGTAATGACCGGCGCGCCGGGCGGATCGAGAAGTTTGGTGACGAACTCTAGTGGCCTGGCTGAAGTTGATCTCCAATTCACCGTGGCCGGCAATTACAGCATCAATGCGTTTTGGGATAATAATTCTGCGAACGCCGCGACGACGACATTGCCGCTCGATTTAATCGTGTCGAATGATTCCTTTACGATCACGGTAACCGATTCGGTCCTTGTGAACGGCACGTTGGTCAATGATGTGGTGGGTATTGCCCCAGGATTTGGCAATGTGACCGTGGAATGGCGGCAGAATGGGGCTTTGGTGCCAGGCGCAACCATCACCCTGAGCACCAATAAGGGTACCCTGGGGACTACTTCGGGCGCTAATCCGTTGGTGACGACGATTAGCTCCACCGTGCCGGGGCCGGCCACCATCTCGGCGAACGGGACTTCGCCGGACCCCGCGATCTCACCGGTGACGAATCAGAGGACGATTCAGTTCAACGCAACCGCTCCGGATACGCTGACGCTGCAGGTGAATCCCTCGTCGATTCCGGTGAATGTTCCGCCGGCTACCTCCAGCCAGAGTACGATCGTCGCCACCGTGCGGGATGCGGTGCAAAATCCGGTCGGAAATATTGATGTCGCCTTTGAGATTATTCAGGATGTGAGTGGCGGCTCGTTAAGCTCAGGGACGGCTAAAACCAACTTTTCGGGCCAGGCGAGCGTGGTGTATACCGCAGGCACCAGCCCGACTCCGGAAAATGGGGTCATTATTCAAGCGACCGTAACCGGCACTGCAATATCGCAGACGGTGAATTTGACAGTGTCCAGGCGAGAGGTCTTCATTACCCTGGGAACGGGCAACACTATTACCGAGCCGAATGCCACGACGTATGCGCTCCCTTACAATGTGTTGGTGAATGATATTGTCGGCGGTGCGGTGTCCGGGGCCACGGTAACGTTGGATACAGTTCCTACGCAGTATCGCAAAGGGCAGCATTTTTGGAATGGCGTGTCGTGGGTGCCGGTGGTCGCCGTGAGTTGTTCCAATGAAGATACGAATGGCAATGGCATCCTCGATCCGGGCGAAGATACCAATGGCAATGGCCGGTTGGATCCAGGCAATGTGGTGACCCCATCGGTGGCGTCTGTCGTGACCGATCTGGATGGCTTCGGCGATTTTGATGTGCTTTACGCCCAGCAATATGCGTACTGGATTAACACAGAACTCACCGCGCGCACCAAGGTGGGAGGGAGTGAGGATATCGAGGTCGCCAACT
>JAGRHM010000528.1 GCA_020445005.1 Candidatus Competibacteraceae bacterium
CTGGACGGCCTGCTGGCCCTGCTGCTGCCGGCGGTGTTGTGGCGGGAAAACGGCCGCTGGCGACCCGCGGCGGCGCTGCGGACCGTGTTGCTGGAAACCGTCGCCATCGTGACCGCCTTCACCGTGGCCCACTCGTTGACGCTGACCTTGGCGGTGTTAGGCGTGGTGAATCTGCCCAGCCGGTGGGTGGAAACGATGATCGCGTTCACTATCGTGCTGGCGGCGCTCAACAATCTGTTCCCGTTGGTCACAACCCGGCGCTGGTCGCTGGCCTTTGGGTTGGGTTTGATTCACGGGTTCGGCTTCGCTAGCGCGCTGCGGGATCTGGGTCTACCTAGCGACGCACTGGCTTTGGCGCTGGCCGGCTTCAACCTGGGAGTCGAAACCGGGCAACTGGCGATCGTCGCCCTCATGCTGCCGCTCGCTTACGCCCTACGCCAAACCTGGCTGTACCAGCGACTGACGTTGCCGGTTGGTTCAGCTACAGTCGCCTTGCTTGCTCTGGTTTGGTGCCTGGAGCGCGGCCTGAACCTCGCGTTGCTGTCAATGCCTGGCTGATGATGTTCCAGGAATCAGGCCATGCGCGCGTGCGATGTCTTGCCCTTCCCGTGGGTCGGACAACATTGCCGCGCGCAATGGCCCCGGCTAGAATTCCGAAATACCATTATCGGAAGTAAGCAAAGCGTCGTGGACCCGGCCGACTCATCTTCACTCCCTCAGTCCGATCCGCTGGTTGATCTGTTAGCGGCGACCGCCCGCGGCGACCGCCAAGCGTTCGCCAAATTGTATCGACGGACCCGAAACCGCCTGTACCCCATCATCCTGGCGTTGCTGCGCCAGCAAGACGCGGCGGAAGATGTATTGCAGGAAACCTATCTGGCCGTTTGGCGCGCCGCCGGGCAATACCAGCCTGGACGGGCGCCGGTTCTGGTCTGGCTGATGGCGATCGCCCGCCATCGATCCATCGAGTTGCTACGCCAACAACGGCGGCGCGCGGCGGAAATCCATGCCGAAGCGCTGACCGAGGAAGCCTTGCAAATACCCGATCCCCAACCTGCGCAATCGGTCGACCATTTGGCGCACGCCATTCAGGAGTGCTTGCAGCGCTTGTCTGCCGATCAGGCCCACGCCATTCGATTGGCTTTCTTCCACGGTCTCAGTCATGAGGAACTGGCGGCGCAGCTAAAAACTCCCCTCGGTACGGTCAAAAGTTGGGTGCGACGTGGATTACTGCAACTGAAGGGGTGCCTGGAATCATGAACCGGAACGAAGCCGAAAGCTTAGCGGGCGATTACGTGCTCGGCACGCTGAGCGGACCGGAATTGGTCGAGTTCGAGACGAATCTAGCGCGCGATCCCCAGTTACAGCGTCTGGTAGCGGCTTGGGAGCGGCGTTTAACGCCGCTGGCGGCTACTCTACCCGAGATAGAACCGCGCGCATCGGTTTGGGACGCCATCGAGGCGGCGCTGAATGAGGCTGGCCCACCGGCTACAGTAACCGTGCGTGGCCGGGAAGGCGAGTGGCGAATGCTAGCGCCGGGCTTGCAAATCAAGCTATTGCTGGTAGACCGAGAGGCTGGCTTTCAGTCCTTCCTGCTGCGACTGGCGCCGGGCTGCCAACTACCCGCCCATGACCATCAGATCGTGGAGGAATGCCTGTTGCTGGAAGGCGACATGCTGATCGGCGACTGCGCCTACGCTGCCGGAGACTATCATGCGGCGCTGCCCGGCTCGCGGCACGCGCCTATTTCCACCCGCAACGGCGGCATAGTGTTCATTCGTGGCCAGTTGCGACCGGAAATGTTGGGTTAGGAATGACGCAAAGACAAGCTGTATCTGGTGTTGGAAGGACGCGGAAGGCTGCGCGTGGAGGGTGAAGATCAGATCATGGAACAGGGAATCCTCATGTATGTACATGCCGCGTGTGACCACACCTTACTTTGATGTCGAAGAAAATCTAACAATTGTGGCTTTCTTCGGCGCTACCGAAGGGTACTACGAAGATTCATCCGTAAACATACGCATCCTAACACCATTGCCACAGTGACGCGGCCAGCGAAATCCCACCGCCGCTGGCGCAAAACAATACGAGTTCCCCTGGTCGCGGGCCTTTCCCTTGGGCGATGGCGTCGTCCAAAGCCATCGGAATACAGGCCGAACCGGTATACCCGTAGCGATCCATGATCCAATGCGTCTTGGTCAAGGGTTGCCCCAAGGTCGCCATCGTCGCCTCGATGCTGCGCA
>JAGRHM010000529.1:0-2603 GCA_020445005.1 Candidatus Competibacteraceae bacterium
ATGTTCGCTCACTCGGAATTTGTGGGTAAAACCGCGACCGCCCTGACCTGGTCGGCGACTACGATGGGCTTGACCGGTTTACTGGTGCGCTGGCGCGAGTCCTATCTGCTGGGCGCGGATATCGGCCACATCCCGGTCAGTAATCTTTACGAAGTGTTCATCCTGTTCGCTCTGATTACCGCACTACTGTATCTGTTCTACGAGGATCGCCATCGCACCCGCGCTATGGGAGGGTTCGCTCTGCTGGTGATCAGCGCCGCCGTGGCTTTCCTGCTGTGGTATACCTTCGACCGTGGAGCGCATCATATTCAGCCACTGATCCCGGCGTTGCAAAGCTACTGGATGAAGATTCACGTACCGGCCAACTTTATCGGTTATGGCGCATTCTCCTTGGCGGCGATGCTGGGCGTGGCCTACCTGTTGGGTGACTGGATCGGGACGCGCTGGCCAAATGGACGACTTGCGCAGGCGCTGCCGCCGTTGCCATTGCTGGACGATGTCATGTACAAGGCTATCGCCCTGGGATTCGCCGCCTTCACCCTCGCTACTATCCTCGGCGCGCTGTGGGCCGCTGAAGCCTGGGGCGGTTACTGGTCCTGGGACCCCAAGGAAACCTGGGCGCTGATCGTCTGGCTGAACTATGCCGCCTGGCTGCACCTGCGCATGACCAAGGGTTGGCGCGGCGCACCGATGGCCTGGTGGGCGGTGATCGGCCTGTTCGTGACGCTGTTCGCCTTTCTAGGGGTCAACATGTTCCTGTCGGGGCTACATTCCTACGGTACGCTGTAGGCGCTGTCTCTTTCATTTCTTCCACTGCTACTCACGGAGTTCCGCTGATGCCGAACCTGCTCCGCCACTGGTTACTGATTCTGTTAGCCTGCACTTTGCCACTCGCCGTACATGCCGCTGACCTGCCGTTTCAGGAAGGCAAAGACTATGTGCGATTGCCCACCCCGGTAGCACCTGAAACTTCCGATAAAGTCGAAGTGATCGAAATGTTCTGGTACGGTTGTCCGCATTGCCACGATCTGGAGCCAAGCGTCCAGGAATGGCTGAAACGTAAACCGGATAACGTCGAATTCACCCGGATTCCGGTGGCTTTTGGAGCAAGCTGGGAGCCAGGCGCCCGGGCCTATTATGCTGCCGAGGCATTGGGGGTGCTGGACAAGGTCCACCAACCGCTGTTCGATGCCTATCACCAGCGGCGCAAACTGAGCAACGAGGATGAACTGGCGGCATTTTTCACCGAGCACGGCGTGGATCAGGAGGCGTTCCGCAAGGCGTATAAATCCTTTCAGACTGAAACCCAGTTGCGGCGTGGCAACCAGTTAGCGCAGCGCTTTGGGGTGCGAGGGGTGCCAGCAGTGATCGTCAACGGTAAATACGACGTGCGTTCGCCACACATGTTCGAGGTCGTGGATTTCCTGATCGCCAAGGAAGCCAGCCCGCAAAGCTGAAAACGCAGGGAGGGGGCATGGCTGATGATCATCACCCCGGACCGCAGCGGTTGCGGCTACTGAGCTACAACATTCAAAGCGGATTGAGCACCAACAAATATTCGGATTATCTGACGCTCAGTTGGAAACATCTGGTGCCGGTGCCATCGCGGATGACCAATCTCGATGGCATTGCCCGCATTCTGGCGAATTACGACCTGGTCGGTTTGCAGGAGGTGGATGCGGGCAGTCTGCGGAGCGGTTTCGTGAATCAGATCAAATATCTGGCGGATTACGCCGGTTTCGAGCATGTGTTCGATCAGGCCAACCGCAAGATCGGCATGATTTCCCAGCATGGCAATGCCTTGTTAAGCCGGATTTGCCCGGATGCGATCACCGAGCACAAGTTGCCTGGGCTGATTCCCGGACGCGGCGTGTTGGAAGTTCGATTCGGTAACGGCGCTGATGCGCTGCATGTGTTGATTCTACACATGGCCCTTGGTCGTCGTGGGCGATTGCGGCAAATCGAATTCCTGGCGGATTTAGTACGCGATTACCGTCATGTCATTCTGATGGGTGATTTGAATTGCCGTTCGGACAGTCGCGAGATGGCTGTTTTGCTGGCCAGTGCGCGTTTGTGTGAACCGGCGCCAGGGCTGCATACCTTTCCCAGTTGGCAACCGGATCGACAACTGGATCATATTCTGGTCTCACCTTCCATCACCGTTGAGCAGGTTGAGGCTCTGGATCATGTCTATTCGGATCATTTGCCTATCGCCATGCAAGTGCGGTTACCGGAGGAATTACGGTTCCCTATTCCAGAAGTACCCTATCCGATCAGAACTCCTGATCGCTGGAGTCTGACGCCTTGAGGAGAAGGCGCAAGGTTCCTTTGACTAACGCCTTTGTCCACCTGCCTCGCGTAGCGGTAGATGTAACGCCCACCTAGAATTTTCAACTTTTCCAAGTTGAATTGGTATATAAATATTCCACAACCTGCATAGGACTGCTATATAACCAAAGGCAACATGAATCCAAGGGCGCTCTTGTTTGCTAATGTGGTCTTCTCACAAAAAGTTACGATCTAAAAAACGGATACCTGATTCGTGACGCAGCAAGCTGCGGGGAATCCGACCCTCCAAAGAATAAACGACCCCGCAGCAAGCT
>JAGRHM010000529.1:2611-2938 GCA_020445005.1 Candidatus Competibacteraceae bacterium
GGTATGCATCCCGAACGGCAATCAATGGGTTATTTTCAGTAAGGTGCAAGGACGTCGCCTGGCAGAGGAACGCCAGGTCACGCGCTCAATGTTTCAAATTAGAACGGGTGTTTGAAATGATGTTTCAATTTGAAACATTAAGCCTACAACACGGATACCCTGTAAAGAGCCCGGTCTACCGGAAGGGGGCGAACACACCTGTTCGCCCCCAAAGGACGCTCAACCATCTTGCTGTTCGTCGCATCACCGCCGACGACTCCTGAACACAAAGTGGATTTACTAACGCTTAGAACCGATAGCTCGCCTGCAATCCCAGCAGATGTCCCG
>JAGRHM010000530.1 GCA_020445005.1 Candidatus Competibacteraceae bacterium
AAGCGCGTTTCTATCTGAAGACCTGTGGGTTAAAACGTCTGGATGGCGACCAGGATGGTGTGCCATGCGAAAATTTGTGTGAAAAGCCATGACCGCTTGCTTCAAAAGGAGTGGATTGAAAGAAGCAATTTTTGAGAGACTGTTCGCTACAATACTTAATAAACGCTATAGTCGTTTACATAGAAGGAGGCCCATCATGTACAACGACATTCTGCTCCCCGTTGATCTCAACCACGAAAGTTCCTGGATTACCGTATTACCGTCAGTGATTGAATATTGCCGAGCCTTTAACGCTCGCCTGCATGTCGTCACCGTGGTGCCTGATTTTGGGATGCCACTGGTTGGCGGATATTTCCCCAAAAATTTTGGCAGCAAAATGGTAGAGGAAACCAATAAGCATCTGCATGAGTTTATTAAAGAACATGTACCTCCTGATGTGCATGTCCAGCATATTGTCGCTGAGGGCGTCGTGTATAAGGAAATCATCCGCGTCGCTCAGGAAATTGGCGTTGATCTCATCATCATGGCTTCGCACCGCCCGGAGCTGGGCGATTTCCTGGTCGGACCGAATGCCGAACGGGTCGTGCGGCATTTCAATAAATCGGTATTGGTCGTCAGGAATTAAGCCGTCATGCATTTAACCGATGCTCGGCTGTTTCGCCAGCAAAGCTATGTTGGCGGCGCCTGGATCAATGCCGACAGCGGCGAAACCTTGCCTGTGACCAATCCAGCGACGGGCGAGACGCTAGGCAATGTCCCTCAACTGGGTGCGACGGAAGTTAAACAGGCGATTGCCGTTGCTGAAAAGGCTTTCCACTCTTGGCGGGCGCGAACTGCCAAAGAACGATCCACTCTCCTGCGGCGATGGTTTAACCTGATACTGGATCATCAGGAAGATTTAGCCGTATTGATGACGCTGGAGCAAGGCAAGCCCCTCGCGGAATCGCGAGGGGAAATCGCCTATGCAGCGTCCTTTATCGAATGGTTTGCCGAAGAGGCCAAGCGGGTCTATGGCGATATCATTCCTCCCCATCAGTCCGACAAGCGCATTGTCGTTCTTAAGGAACCCATCGGTGTTTGCGCGGCGATCACCCCCTGGAATTTTCCCGCCGCCATGATCACTCGCAAGGCCGGCGCCGCGCTGGCCGCCGGTTGCACAATGGTCGTCAAGCCTGCACCGCAAACGCCGTTTTCAGCCTTGGCACTGTGTGAATTAGCGACGCGCGCCGGCTTGCCCGCCGGAGTGTTGAATGTGGTGACTGGCCCGGCTCAGGAAGTCGGCGTCGAGCTGACATCCAGCCCAATCGTGCGCAAACTCAGTTTCACCGGCTCCACGGCGACTGGGAAATATCTCATGCGAGAGTGCGCCGGGACGATGAAAAAACTCTCGTTGGAACTGGGCGGCAACGCGCCTTTCATTGTGTTCGATGATGCCGATCTGGATGCCGCCGTGGAAGGGGCCATGATCTCGAAGTATCGCAATACCGGGCAAACTTGCGTATGCGCCAACCGTTTTCTGGTGCAAGACGGGATTTATGACGCCTTCGCCCAAAAACTGAGTCAGGCCGTTGCTGCGCAGTTGAAGCCGGGCAATGGTCTGGATGCCGGCGTGACCCAGGGGCCATTAATCGACCAGGCAGCCGTGGCGAAAGTGGAAAGACATATTGCCGATGCGGTGAGCAGGGGTGCTCGCATCGTCTTGGGCGGTCAACGCCATGCGCTCGGTGGAACTTTCTTTCAACCGACCATCCTGAGCGACGTTACCATGGATATGATCGTGGCGCAGGAAGAAACCTTCGGTCCAGTCGCTCCATTATTTCGTTTCCAGACCGAAGAAGACGCGATCCGCTTGGCCAACGCCACCGAATTTGGTTTGGCCGCTTATTTCTACAGTCGTGATATCGGGCGCGTCTGGCGAGTCAGCGAGGCTCTGGAATATGGCATGGTTGGCGTTAATACCGGCTTGATTTCCACTGAAATCGCTCCCTTCGGTGGTGTGAAAGCCTCCGGTATTGGGCGCGAAGGCTCCAAATATGGAATTGAAGAGTATCTGGAAATTAAATACCTGTGCATGGGCGGCATCGACCACTGACGGGGCTGGCGAATCAAAAGATCGGCTACCGAACAGGTGAGTTTTAAGGAAAGCCTTTATGAATGCAGTGATCAAACCCCAGTATTCTGATGACGTGGATGTTGCCGAATTTATTGAATGGGAAAACCAGCAGGATACTCGCCATGAATTGCTGGATGGCGAAATTATCGCCATGACCGGCGGTACGGTAGCCCACGCCTCATTGATTCTACAAATTGGCGCTGCGTTGTTGCATCATCTGAAGGGTACGCCCTGCCGGGTATTCACCTCCGATCTTAAAGTGCAAGCGCTTAAAAATGTCTTTTACCCCGATGTAGTGGTGAGTTGCGAATCCCAGGAAAATGATGGCGTGCTTTGCCATTGCCCCAAGCTCATCATCGAGGTTCTGTCCAGTTCGACCTCGCGCAAGGATCGCTCCAAGAAACGGCTGGCTTATCAGGAAATCGAAAGTCTTGAGGAATATGTGCTGGTCTCGCAGGAAGCGAAACACATCGAAGTTTACCGACGGGAAGACGATTGGCAGGCATCCATCCATATCGGCGGCGTTGTAGAACTGCGCTCCGTGAATTTCTCGCTGGCCATCGATGAAATTTACGCCGACCTTGACTAAGGTCCTGTAAGAAAACCAACTTATTGATTGTATCAATCAGTTGCGAGCGATTTTGCAACTATTGCCTGCAAGAAGCGAAAATGACGCAGATTGATGATCATAACCGCCGCATCTTGATATCGAGAATTTGAATCCGGTAGGCAATCTGGCGCGGCGTCATCCCCAGTAAACGGGCCGCCTTTGCCTGCACCCAGCCCGCCTGCTCCAAGGCAGCGATCACCCGTTCACGCTCGTCCATGTCAGAGTCGCCCAAGTCGGTTTTATGTGCGGGAGGCGAAAAAACCGGATACGCGCCGCGCGGATTCAGACCGCTTAGCTCGATCACATCTTGCGCAATTACGCCGTTGGCGCTCATGATGGCGCTGCGCTCCAAACAATTTTCCAGCTCGCGAACATTGCCCGGCCA
>JAGRHM010000531.1 GCA_020445005.1 Candidatus Competibacteraceae bacterium
GTCCTTGCGTCACAAACCCCAAGGTTGAGTCGGTATTACCCGTCAACTGAATATCATAACCATTCGCCTGTTCGAGAATCAGACCGGTCTTGGCCTCATTCAGCTTCGCCGTCACTCCTGTTGTACCCGTATAGCTGTTGATGGTCGCCGCCAGACCCGCTAGCGCAGCATCATCACCGCTGCCGTCGGCCCCACTGGCGGTCAAATTGTAGCTGATTTTCACATCCTGGGAGATGGTGCCACTGTCGTCGGTATTCTGTCCCCTCAGCGTGAAGCTGACCGTACCGCCGCTGGCCCCGCCGCCTGACGCGGTTAGTTGCAGTTGTGTGCTAGCCCGGGCGGTCACGCCGGTTTGCGCGGTTTTATTATTCACATTCGCCGCAATCTCCCGCGCCGAATCGCCCGTCTGGACAGTGACGTCCGCAGTACCGAGCGCACCCGCAATCTTCAGGGTGCCTGAAGTGGTGGCATTATTAGTAGCGCTCGCAACGGTGCCGGTGACTGCCGCCGAAATGCCGCCGCTGGCCGACGTGGTCACGGCTTGAACAGTATGTGCGCCCATCGCGGTAGACTGGGCATTACCCGCGCTGATCGAAATGGTCTGATTGGCGTTGGAGCCGACCTGGAATTTCTGGGCGCTGAACGTGCCATCCAGCAGATTTTTACCGTTGAAGGCCGTCGTATTCGCAATGCGGTTCAGTTCCTGCTGCAGTTGCCCGATTTCTTTCTGCAACGAGGCGCGGTCCGTACCGGCGTTAGTGTCATTGGCTGACTGTACGGCCAGCTCGCGCATCCGCTGCAGAATGGAGGTGGATTCCTGCAAAGCGCCTTCCGCCGTCTGCGCCAGGGAGATACCGTCGTTCGCATTCCGCACCGCCTGGTTGAGGCCGCGAATCTGGCTCGTCATGCGGTCCGCGATCGCCACGCCCGCCACGTCATCCTTGGCGGAGTTGATGCGCAAGCCCGACGACAACCGCTCCATGGTTGTTCTCTGCAGGTTGCCGCTCTTAGATAGCTGCCGCTGGGCGTTCAGTGACATTTGGTTATGGTTGATAGTTAGCATAGACATGACGATATCTCCTCAACATTCGTGAATTCAGGCAACCTGAGCGGGCTGCTTGCCGAAACTGTAGCGGGATGCCCCGCCTTGACCCTTCCTATCGGCAGGTTACCGGAACTCTTTAGGGGGAATATGGAGAATTTTTCTGAAATATATGTCGCAAGAATAAAGCTATCTAATGCTATTCGCATTTTGACCTAAGCCAGCGAATTTGCTCCTTCTTCCCCGCCTTGTCGCTGCTGGGCAGCGTCCAAATTACGCTGGGCTTCGTTGAAGTCGGGCCGGAGCGCGATCGCTTGGTGGAAGGCGGAAACCGCTTCCTCCCATTTCCCCAGCTCCATATAGACCTTGCCCAGATTATTCCAGGCCAGAACATGTTCAGGATTGAGTTCCACAGTACGTTGATAACTGTCAGCGGCTTCCTCCAGCCGACCCTGACCCTGCAGAGCCTTACCCAGGTTATTTTGATAGGTGTCCTCGTCAGGGTTGATGTGAAGCGCCTGGCGAATCAGACGTTCGGCGGTCGCATGATCGCCACGCTGCGAATAGATCACGCCGAGCAGGTGCAGGGCATCGATATAACCAGGATGCGCTTCAAACACTTGCCGGTACACGGCCTCGGCATCGTCCAGGCGTTGGGCGCGATGCCATTCGGTCGCTTGTTCCAGCAGTTGCTGATAAATAAGGGCAGTCGCCTGATGCTGTCCGGCCTTGGCTTGTTGTTCAGCCAGCGCCATGGCCTGCGATAAGGCTATCGACCGTCCATTGATCTTGACCATCAGGGGTTGATTGCCGCGCGTGAGGTTTTGCAGCAGCGAAACGGCAGCGGTGCGTTCTGCGGGTGACGGTGTGCGACGGACTGCTCTGCCGGATTTACGAGACTTGTTTGACACAGGAAGACTCCTGGCAGGTAAAATTGAAATGAATTGTTCAGGTCGAGTGATCGATGAAACGAAAATCCTCCAGGAAAGCAAAATCTAGCAAGCAACGTGCTACCAGGGAACCCCCTAGATTGTTACCCGTGGATGGAAAGTTGTCTGGCGCTCAGGAAGCTATTGTAGAACACTCACAGCATACTTCTGAAATCAGTGAAATGTGGGGTCTGTTTCATGCCGGTCGCTACGCTGAAATGGGCAAACAGGCGCAGCAGCTCGCTGAACAGGACCCACAGTACGGTGACGCCTGGCGATTATTAGGCATCGCCTGGCTGATGCTTGGAAATTACGCAGAGGCGTTGACGCCCCTGCGCCACGCCAGCGAACTGCTTACAGACCATGCCGAAGTCTGGGACCACCTGGGGCTGACCTGCCACCATCTTGGCGAATTCACCACCGCCGCCGCCTGCTATGAACGCTGTCTAACGCTGGACCCCCACCGGGTTCCGGCATGGAATAACGCTGCCGACAACGCCTGGCGTATGAGTCTGTTGGAAAAAAGCGAATATTACGCCCGGCAGGCGTTGGCGCTGCAACCGGATTATGCTGGACCCCATGTCATTCTGGGCAATGTGTTTCGCGATCGCGGACAACTGGATCAGGCGGAAACTGCTTATCGTCAAGCCTTGCAGTGCAATCCGTCATTCGCCAGAGCGCACTATAACCTGGGGAGTCTGTTTCAGGAATGCGGGCGTTACTATGAAGCGCTGAACAGCTATCGCCAGGCGCTGACTATCCAGCCGGATTTTGTCGAAGCGCATTGCGCTTGCGGAACGGTTCTCAAGGACATGGGGCACTTTACCGAAGCCATGCATCACTACCAGACGGCGCTGATGCTGAATCCACAACTCGCGGAAACCTATTCGCATTGGTTGTTTGCTCTGTCGCACGATGAAAACGCCGATCCGGCGCAGGTCTTCGCGGCTCACGCCGCCTTTGGGCAACGTTTCGAACCTTCTCTCAGGGCGATCCGCGGGCCAGCGCGCGATCACTCTCGTGATCCTGATAAACGGTTGAATGTCGGTTTTATCTCCGGTGATCTGTGCCGTCATGCGGTCGCCAGTTTTGTTGAACCGGTGTGGCAGGAGCTCGACCGGCGCCAGGTCGCAATCATCGCCTATTCCAACCATCATCTTGAAGACGACCAAACCGCTCGACTCAAATCGCTGGTGGATACCTGGACGCCGGTGTTCAATCTGAGCGATGCGGCGCTGGCCGAACGCATCCGCGCAGAGGGTATTGATATCCTCATTGATCTATCAGGTCATACCAGTCGAGACCGCCTGCTGACCTTTGCCCACAAACCGGCGCCAGTGCAAGCATCCTGGATCGGTTATCCCAACACCACGGGGCTGACCACGATGGATTACTACCTGACTGATCGTTTCTGGGCGCCGCCGGGGGTTCTCGATGCGTTGTTTACCGAACGATTGGCGCGGTTGCCTTGTGTTTTCGCATTCCAACCGGCGCTTGATGCCCCACCGGTCAATCCATTGCCGGCCTTGACGCGCGGTCATATCACTTTCGCCAGCTTTCATCGGCCTTGTAAATTGGGTGAGCGGGTTATCGCGCTGTGGAGCCAGGTTCTGAAAGCAATTCCCAAGGCCATCCTGTTGATCGGCGCCATGAACGATACGATGCTGCGTGATTCCTTTGCCACAAGGTTTTTGCGTTATGGGGTGAGTGCAAAGCAGTTGGTATTTTATCCACAGATGGGACTGCAGGATTATCTGGCGCTCCATCACCAGGTGGATATCGTGCTGGATGCGTTTCCCTTCAGCGGGGGTGCTATCACTTACCATGCCTTGTGGATGGGCGTTCCCGTATTGACCCTGACGGGACCCAGTCCGCCGCATCGGCATTGTGCAGCAATCCTCCAGCATATAGGGCTTAATGACTGGATCGCTGGCAGTGAGGAGGCGTATGTCGATGTGGCCCGGCAGTGGGCGGCGAATTTGCCGCATTTGGCGATGTTACGCGCCAGCCTGCGCGCACAGATTGAACACAGCGAAGTCTGCCGCTCGGAAAACGTGGCTCGCGGACTGGAGCAGGCGCTCCGTCAGATGTGGCAACGCTGGTGCGCCGGGTTGCCGCCGGAAAGTTTCGAGGCGAGGCGGGTAAGCCACAGTTAGTCCGGTAGCAGCATCTTCATCCATTCATCAAGGTGTTGGTCCAGCATCCAGTCGGACAACACCCAGTCATGCAGTTGTTGCCCGGCGGCGCGAGTGGCGTCCATATCGTGAATGTGCGTGCGGATCGCGTCAATCCAGGCTTTCGGATTGTTGGGAACCCGGGTGACCGGGGCATTTCGGTAGGGTTCAATATCCGTACAGATCACCGGGTACCCAACCGCGCCATATTCCAGCAACCGCAAATTGCTTTTAGCGGCATTAAAACGGTTGATTTCCAGAGGTGCAATGGCCAAATCGAGATCCAGCGCCGCCAGACCCGCCGGATATTCATCAAAAGACACCGGGCCATGTAATTCAGCAATATGGTAGCGGAGTTTGGTCAGAGACATGCCCATGAAAATCCAGTCGACTTCATTAGCCATCGCCTCGACAACCGGGATGATGAATTCCAGATCGCCCTGGTGTTGTTGGGCACCGGCCCAACCCACCCGCAGTTTGCGTCGCTCCTTGCGAGGGGGCTGCAGGTCGCCCCAATGGGAACGCTCCAGGTAGTTTGGCATCACCCGGATGTCGTCCACCATCCCACGCATCGCTTCGGCAATCGGTTGTGAGGTTGCAATCACACGATGACAGAGCGAGGCGGCTTTGCGCAATCGAGCTTTGGTATCCTTACCGAAAAGTTTATGCACTGAGCTTTTTTGGGGAACGGAGAATACGATATCGTCTTGGCCGAAGACGCGGAAAATATCGGGCAACAACTCAGCATAACTTTCAACTTCACCGATATGCCAATGACTAAACGCATTTTGCAAAAAAAGCACTGTCGGTTTAACTCTAGCTAGTTCAGATGGGAACGGTAGAAAACGCTTTTCACTATTAATTGGAGGTAACAGGAAACTGCAGATTCGTCCACTGTTTGTGAGCGCCTTGAGAGGTCGAATCATCCGGTATTGCCCTACACCGGTGGTGTCAGGCGGCTGGGCGACAATACGCGGCAGAGGTTCCAGGTCAGGATGCCAAGGTACATCAAAATCGCCGTCGATCATCCATGTACGCTCGCGCAAACTTAAATAGCGGTTATAGGCGGGGTCGCGGGGTTGGCAAATTACCCATTTTTTCTGGAAGTTTTTGATTGATTTTAAATTTTTTTTAATTCTTTTTTCTTGTTCCCTCGTATCTCTTTGTGAGTTCAGACTGACACTGCCATGATGAATAAGTGTCACATGTGGAGTCCAAACCACCCGATAACCTTGCTTGCGTATTTTCAAGCAAAGATCTACATCATTGTACAATATGGGAAATATTATTTCGTCCAGACCACCAACTGCAAAAAACAAGTCTTTGCGCACTAACAGACAGGCAGCGGTCACTGCTGAAAAGTCCTGGGTTGATTGCATACGTCCCATATATCCCGAATCAGTCATCGGCAGGTCAATCCCGACATGGTCGGCATTGCCCAGCATACCGATAATCACACCTGCATGTTGTATCCTGTGATTAGGGAAGATCAATCGACATCCAACGATGCCGATATCTCGGCATGAGCCAATTGCTACCATTCGCTCGAGCCAATCACTTTGCAAAACCACAGTGTCATTATTTAATAGTAGTAAAAAGTCGCCTGTCGATTGTCGCGCTGCAAAATTATTAATTGCTGAATAATTATACTCTTTTTGGTAATTCAATATCTTGATATTCTCATTAGCTTTTAAATTTTCTAAGTAGTTAATTGTAGCGGAATCTGCGCTGCTATTATCTATGATAATTACTTCGTGGTTTTTATAACGGGTTTTTTCAATCAGGCTTTCAATGCACGGCTGGAGTAAATCAACGCGGTCTTTCGTTGGAACGATGATACTGACTTTTGGCAATTGATTAGGTAGCTTGTAATCGATAAATAATGTATCGGGGATTAATCCAGTATTCACTTCAGCATCGATCTTGCAACGTCCTAAATGTTGCTGCAATAAAATTTTAGCCAGCGGGGTATTAATATACTCGCCAGCCAGAATTTCTGGAACATGCACGAGAATCTCGTCGAGATGATCAACTAAGGTAACACTTTGTTCGGTCGCCATCAGCGCTGCGCCGTAGTTGCGTGTTAGTCCAACAGGCAACATCGCAATGCGAGGGTCCAACATCAGAGATTTATGGATGAGTGTTGCTGCGCCGACGTAGGGACTCGAGCGCAGAAATTCAAGATTGATATCGGGTTTCAGTTTGGGCTGCAAATGTTCATCATCTGTGCTAATGAGATCCTCATCGGTATACAACAACAGGGTATCCGGCCGCTCAAGCAGACGCATGCCAGCCAGCAAAGTAAATGCGGGTGATAAGCGTAGACCCGTTGGTGTGCAGATGAACCATTCGGCAGAACTGGCTTCAACGACCGCAGCAATTGCATCAGTTTGTTGGGTAGAAGGAATTTGAATCCATTCAAGCATTTTTCTGGATGTAAATTGTGGATTTGGGCAAGCGTGTTCAGAAAGTATCGTGAGTCGCCAATTAGGCAATATTTGGGCGGTTAGGTCATCGATAGTGTTGGCAACAAGTTTGTTGATCAATTCAGATAAAATCGCTAGTTGCTGACCTTCCCCTTTGTAGTTTGCAGTTAAAACAATATGTATACTTTTAATCAACTCCGGGGCTTGAACGCTTTTTAGCAAGCGCTGACAACGATGCTTAGTCCAGGAATGAGCGGTAAACCACTGAGAATAACTTGGCCCCTTGTTAGAGTGAATCGATTGCTTTGGCTTAAAATTATCGATTAGAACTTTAGCCTCGTTGTTATTAGGGTCTTGCTCAAGGACTTCTTCTAATAACATCAGAGCATTTTCTGATGTATCCAGAAAATTAGGATTTAATACATGGTATTCGAGCACACATCGCGCTATTTCAACTAAAAACTCGTTACGAAATTTATTAATTAATTGAGCAATAGTAGGGTGGTTCCCTTGGACCATCTTACGAGCAACATCAACGATTGACTCACCGGTTAGCCATCGGATTTGATTCGCTTTAGCCATCAGGCGAACGGGCCAGGACCAGAGATCAGATTCAAAAATCTTGTCATGAAGATAAAGATGACCAAAACCAGATAGACCTGCATCATTTAATCGATTAGTTTCGCATTTTCCATGCGATCTATAACGTACAAGCGACTCATGAACATAATAAGCAGGGCCTTTCGCTGCAAGTCGCATCCAAACATACCAATCGCCTACGTGATAGACATCCGCAGGATTTGGCCCGCCTACTGAATCACAAACCTTTCGTCGGAATAAACAGCAAGAGTTAGTAATCCAGTTATAAGACAAAAGTAATTTCGATTCATCGTAGCAGCCACTACGATCATGGGGAATAAAATAATCAATTTCCGAACCATGATCTCTTTGTGAAGGATTATCTATAAAAAGTCGCCAGCCACTATATGCAAATGAACATTCTGGATGCTGATCTAAAGCCGCTACAGTTTTCTCTAAAAATAGTGGTTCCAGTAAATCATCTGCTGATAGAAGCAATATTAATTCTGCTCGAGTAAGGGCATAAGATTTACGACTGCTACCAATCAAGCCAATATTGGTTTCATTACGAACATAAGTAAATCGAGGATCTTTTTTTATCCATCTATTTGCAATCTGCTGGGTATTATCTTCAGAAGCATTATCGATAATCAATACAGCATAATCATTGAAAGTTTGATTCAGTACCGAAGTCAGACATTCTTCCAGATAGCAACCATAATTATAAGTCGGAATGATGACATCTACTCTCGGCGAGGAGTCATTTTTATTGTTCATGAAGTTTGTCTCTCAAGAATTTCAGTAGACTTCATAAATATTTAAATGTAGCAAGAAAAGAACCACATCGATCAAGACAAATCCAGAGGCCACCAATATGGTTTGCAAGCTCATCGCATCCCTCGTCATGAGCATCTATGCGATCTTCAACGTCTAAATTACAGCAGGCCACCGATGAGATGGATGGCATAGATTTTCTCCTTTGTCATCCCAATTTGTGCATCACAGCCTGTGCCCAGCTAGCTAGACGCGGATCGTCGGGGAATGTGCGTTGGTAATGAAAGACCGAACCTTTACTAGCCTCGTACAGGACAGGTGGTGGCTCGCCGCACATATCCACCGTCCCGTCATCCCGGAAACGCCAGGCCTCCGGCCCCTGGCAAGAGCGGAACCAATCGGCTGGGCTGTCGCCGAATATCGACCGGAAGTCCCAAGTGCGCTTTTTCTCCGCCATCATTGCCCGGTAATGGACAAGCAAGCGTTCAGCCGTGTGTCCAACCGCGAAACGCCGACGCACATCTTGATCTGCAGCATGCGACAGCCGCCTACGGGTACCGGGTTCGCTGGACAACCGGGTCAGAGCTGCAGCGAAGGCATGTGGACTATCCACAATCAAGCCGGTCTCGCCGTCACGCACTAGACAGCGTTCGGCAGGATTGTCCAGCACAATCGGAACTACCCCCATGGCCATCGCTTCTAACAGAGCGTTCTCCGTGGTGCCATAATGCAAAGGATTGAGCAAGTAGGCTAGTACGTCAAAACCGGATAATTCTGCCGCCACGTCGGAACGATAACCGCGTATCTCCAGCCGGTTGGAAAGACCCCGACGGGTGGCTTCATCGAGTAGAGCCTCGCCGGTGCTAGGATCCCCGACCAGCACCAAGCGGAAATTTTCCACATCTACCGCTGCAACGAAATCCAACAATCGGGGATGCAGCTTGGCGAAGTTCAAGGTACCTAGATAGCCGACACGCAAAGCGCTATCCATTGGCCGCACTGGCGCATCAGGCAAGTCGTCAAACCCGCCTGAACTGAACACTGCGTCCACCTTCCCTCGTACGTCAACAGGTAAGGCCATAAACTCGGGATGAGACCAAGTACAAGGTGACGAGAACAAGAAGCGATGTGGGGCAGTGACGAATGCCAGCGGCAACGCAGGCACATATAAGCCAGAGATGTGGCTCCAGACCACTAAGCGCATCGGTAGCAACGTCCCTGTCCCTAGCCAAGCTGCGACCACAGGATGGTGCCACCATTCTAGTTGAACGATGTCAGCAGCTGCTACAGCCTCATCCAATGTCTCGCGTTCAGGGCAAATCAGCACCTTACCGCCATGAATTCGGGCATAGTTGACAAAGTAGGGTTTTTCTGGAGTCTCCAGGCAGGCGATGACATGCTGGATACCGTCTTCACGCTGTGCAGATAGAGCCACCAGGCGTGATAAGACCTTGCCCACTCCCCCACCGAGATGAGCAGTGATATGTAGAACTTTGCATAGGCGCGGCTTTGAAGGCAACAATTGGCTGAACGTCACTGCACGCTGAACTCCTTAGCTCGAGCAGCCCAATCCGGATCTCTTGCCACGATAGACCGATAAATGCGGATGTGTTCTTCAGCGTGCTGTTGATGGCCGCCTTTTAGTTCATAGGCCTTGGCAAGGGCGTAATGCGCGAAAGCATGTTCCGGATGATTGTTCACCACGTTGCCGAAATAACCGATGGCGATATCGTAATCACCGTTCAGCAAGCGGTAGTTATTGATGAAATTGACATCCAGGTTGACGCGATAGACGTAGCGCGTCAGTTCTTCTGGCTCCAGGTCGCAGGTACGAATGTCCGACTGGTAGATATTAGTGCTGAGTATGTCGCTGTCATCAATAATGAAGCCTTTTTCCTTACATATCTGATACAAACGGCTACCACGTATCGGCGCGGCCGCGTAGATATTCGCCCAATCGATGCCGGCAGTGCGAATGAGATCAATGGTGGCTTGACGGTCTTCCTCTGTCTCACCGACGAAGCCAAAAATGAAGAAGCCATGTACCAGCAGGCCGTTTTCCCGGATCATGTCGACCGCAGGACGGACATCCTTTACTTTCATTGGCTTATCGATGATATCCTTGAGCACCCGCTCCGAACCGGATTCGATGGCTAGATTAGCGATTTCCAGCCCTGCAGCCTTGAACAGGCGTGCGAGTTCGGCGTCAATGAACTTGACATTGAGGCCACTCGGGAATTCCAGAATT
>JAGRHM010000532.1 GCA_020445005.1 Candidatus Competibacteraceae bacterium
TGACTTGATCAACACATCCATGCAGTGGGTCAGCCTGCATCCTCACCTTGCCGGTCTGATCTTGGGCCTGATTACCTGCGCCGAATCGCTGGCTTTCATCGGCCTGGTGGTGCCCGGCGCCACGCTGACACTGGTAGCTGGCGTGCTGGTGGGCGCCGGTTCCATGGCGTTCTGGAGTACCTTCGCCTGGGCGGCGGGCGGTGCGGTGCTGGGTGACGGCCTCAGTTACTGGCTTGGCCATCGTTATCAGGAGCAACTGCGCAACCTGGGGCTGCTGCGCCGCCACCCGGAATGGCTCGCGCGCGGGGAGGACTTCTTCCATCGCCACGGCGGCAAGAGCATCCTGTTCGCCCGCTTTGTCGGCCCGGTGCGACCAGTGGTTCCGGTGGTCGCCGGCATGTTGGGCATGGCGCCGATTCGCTTCTATCTCTACAACTTGTCTTCGGCGCTGATTTGGGCGGCGGCGCACTTGCTGCCGGGCATGGTATTCGGCGCCTCGCTGGTGCTCGCCGGCCAAGTAGCCACGCGATTGGTTGTGGTGTTCGGCGTACTGGTGGCATCCGCCTGGCTGATTATCTGGTTGATGCGCCTGAGTTACCACCAACTACAGCCGCGAGTTGCCCGCTGGGCGACCCAAGCTATGGCCTGGGGTCGCACCCATCGCCACCTCGCGTGGCTCGTTACCGACCTACTCGATCCGGCGCGCCCGGCATCGCGCGCCCTGCTCGTCTGGCTGGTGGTGCTCATTGCGGCAGGCTGGCTGTTTCTCGGGATACTGGAGGATGTGCTCACCCAGGATCAAATCGTGTACGCAGGTCAGGCGCTCTACCATCTGCTGCAACAACTGCGCACACCACTCGGTGACTGGGTCATGGTCGTGCTTACGGAGCTGGGCGACGCAGCCGTTACGATTCCAGTCGCCATCGTGGTGCTAGTCTGGCTACTCTGGCGGCGCGCCTGGCGCGACGCGTTGTATTGGTTGACTGCGCTCGGCTCCGGAGCACTGGCCGTCACGATCATCAAGGCAGCGCTGAAGGCGCCACGACCGGTGGCGCTGTATTCCGGGACCGATGCGTACAGCTTTCCGAGCGGTCACGCGACCCTGAGCACGGTGATCTACGGGTTCCTGGCGGTCCTCGTGGCGGACACCTTCAGCCCGCGCTGGCGCTGGACCCCCCATGCGACCGCCGCGCTCTTGATTATCGGGATCGCGTTTTCCCGACTCTATCTCGGTGCGCATTGGCTGGCCGATGTCACGGCGGGTGTCTCCTTGGGTACGGTCTGGGTGGCTTTGCTGGCGATCGCCCGTGAGCGACGCCAGTCAGCGCCAGTTTCGATTCACGGACTCGCCACAGTAACCTTGCTGGGGTTTCTCAGCGCCGCTGGCTGGCATGTTCACAATAAAATATCGCAAGACCTTGTACGTTACGCCGTGCGTCACCCAGTGATGTCGATGCCTGCGCTGGCATGGTGGCAGGGAAACTGGCGGAAGCTGCCGGCTTGGCGGCTCGATCTGCAAGGCGAACACGAGCAACCGTTGAATGTGCAGTGGGTAGGCGACCTGGGTTCAGTGCGGCACTATCTCTTATCGCATGGCTGGCATGAACCCACGGCGCTCAGTGCCCGCACTGCGTTGCGTTGGTTCTTGCCTAACCCCTCGCTCGCACAGCTTCCCGTACTGCCGCAATTGCACGATGGTCAATACGAATCGTTGCTTCTGACCGCCGAACGGCACGACCCGACGCACTCTGCCGAACAGTGGATTCTACGTCTATGGCCGACGATGCTGCGGCTACAGCCGAACGACATTCCGGTATGGGTTGGTACCGTCACGTCACAACACAGCGAGCATCTGCCACTGATCAGCTTTCCGCGTTCGAGCGATGACTACGAATCAGCGCTAACGGCGCTGGAATCCACCTTAAGCAATGTAAAGTGGAAGTCGGTACAGCATTCACCTCGGGAAAACGGAGAATCCACCCAATGGAGCGGTACTGTCCTGTTGGTAGACAGTAATCGTTAATTTACGCCTCTACGGTCCAATATTAAAGAGCTGTCGAACGCCAGTGGCGAGCAATGATGAATGAGATTGAAGCATCTGTCCTGAAACAGCTTCCTACCGGAATATGGATACTCGGCTTGGTCAGTTTGTTGATGGACATCTCCTCAGAGATGATCCACAGCCTGCTGCCCATGTTCATGGTGACAACGCTGGGATCTGCTATTTTAGCAGTCGGCCTGATCGAAGGGCTAGCCGAATCCACCGCCTTGATCGTCAAAATCTTCTCCGGCGCATTGAGCGACTACCTGGGTAAGCGCAAGGGGCTTGCGGTGTTGGGTTACGCCCTGGGTGCGCTGAGTAAACCACTGTTTGCGCTGGCGCCGACGATCGGCTTTGTGTTGATCGCGCGGCTGCTGGATCGGGTAGGTAAAGGCGTCCGTGGCGCACCGCGCGATGCGCTGGTCGCCGACATTGCGCCGCCGAGCTTACGCGGAGCCGCCTTTGGCCTGCGGCAGTCGCTCGATACCGTGGGGGCTTTTCTTGGGCCGTTACTGGCGGTTGGCCTGATGCTGTTGTGGGCCAACGATTTCCGGGCCGTATTCTGGGTGGCGGTGATTCCGGGCCTGATGGCCGTCGCACTGCTGTTCTTTGGCCTGCGCGAACCAGAACATCACCCGACCACGATCCGCACGAATCCAATTCACTGGGAGAACCTGCGCCGCCTTGGCGTTCCCTATTGGTGGGTCGCTGGCATCGGCGCGGTGTTCGCCTTGGCGCGATTCAGCGAGGCGTTCCTGGTCTTGCGCGCCCAACAAGGCGGCATACCGACCGCATTGGTGCCACTGGTGATGGTAACGATGAACCTGATCTATGCGTTATCAGCGTACCCATTTGGCAAGCTCTCCGACCATATTAGTCACCACCGGCTGTTGGCGCTCGGGTTGGCCGTGCTGATCGCAGCAGATTTGGTGCTCGCCAACAGCGATCATTGGAGTGTGGTATTGGCTGGGGTTGCGCTGTGGGGCGTGCACATGGGCATGACTCAAGGGTTGCTGGCAACGATGGTGGCCGATACGGCGCCTGCTGAGCTGCGCGGTACCGCCTATGGTTTCTTCAATCTGGTCAGCGGTATTGCCATGTTACTGGCCAGCGTTATTGCCGGCCTGCTTTGGGACCGCTTCGGAGCGCCGATCACATTTTATGCCAGTGCAGCCTTCTGCATGATTACGCTGGCGGGTCTTGCGTGGCTACCTACGCTGGATCATTCCTGGAGGGACGATGCGAATTCTGCTGGTCGAAGATGACGCGATGATCGGTGCGGCGGTGTCCGTCGCGCTCAAGGATGCCGCTTATGCCGTGGATTGGGTGAAAGATGGCGTTACGGCAGGCGGCGTACTGGAAAGCGCTGAACACCAGGCCGTGTTGCTCGATCTCGGCCTGCCCAGACGCGACGGCCTGAGCGTGTTGCGTCGCCTGCGCGATGCAGGCAGCACCATACCTGTCATCATTATCACCGCGCGCGACGGCGTCGATGAGCGCATTCAGGGGCTGGATTGCGGAGCGGATGATTATTTGGTGAAACCCTTTGATGTCAATGAACTGCTGGCCCGGTTGCGGGCGGTGATCCGTCGCCAGGGTGGGCAAGCCGCGCCGTTGCTCACCAACGGCAAGATCACCCTTGACTCGACCACCCGCGAAGCATGCTGTGGCGCGGTAGTGGAGGTGCTCAGCGCGCGTGAATTTGCCCTGTTGCAAGCCCTTCTGCTGAAACCTGGCGTGATTCTCTCGCGCGCCGAACTGGAGGAGCGCATCTATGGCTGGAATGAAGAGGTGGAAAGCAATGCCGTGGATTTCCTGATTCACAGTGTGCGCAAAAAACTCGGCGCTCACCTGATCAAAAACATCCGCGGCGCTGGTTGGATGGTGGAAAAACCGGAATGAACCAGTCTTTGCAACAGCATCTGTCACTGACGTTGGGCAGCGCTATCGTGCTCGCCGGTTTGGCGGCGGCGCTGGTTTCCTTTGGTCTGGCGTATGTCGAGGCGAAGGAATTTCAGGATGACACGCTACGGCAGATCGCCATGCTCGATGGCAGCGGCGCCAACACATTGCGCTTGTTGGAATCGCCGCATCAGGATACCGCGGAAATCCCGATCAGCGATCCTGAATCCCGTATTATCGTCATTCGTTTGCCGCGCGACGCAAGACCGGACTGGATCCATCTGCCGCGCGACTCCAAGCTCGCCTGGTTTGCCGACGATCTGTCGCCGGGACTCCATACGCTGCATACCCACTCCGGATCTCTGCGGGCATTGGTTCGCGATAGACCTACCGGGGAGCGTTTGATAGTAGCCCAACTCACCGCAGTGCGCGATGAACTCGCTCTCAGCAGCGCTTTGCAAACGCTAATTCCGTTACTGTTGCTGCTCCCATTGTTGGTCTGGCTGATCATCCGGATCGTCCGGAGCGAGCTGGCGCCCATCACGCGAATGGCCAAAGCGCTGGATGCGCAGCCGGCGGATCGGCCGCAAGCCGTTTCTGGCGAAGACCTCCCCGATGAAATCACCCCCTTTGTACATGCCATCAATCGTTTGCTGGAGCGAGTCAATCTATTGATCGGGCAGCAAAGGCGTTTCATCGCGGACGCTGCGCATGAACTGCGCAGTCCATTGACCGCGCTGTCTCTCCAGGCGCAGAACCTGGCGCGCGCGGAGTCGCTGGATGCTGTGCGCGAGCGCGTGGTTCCGCTTCAGGACGGCATCGAGCGCGCCCGCCATCTAACGGAACAGTTACTCAGTCTGGCCCGAACTCAGGCTGGTGTTGCTGAAGCGTCCGTGGTGGACGTCTCGGCCATGGCGCGCGAGCTAATGGCCGAATATTGGCATTTGGCCGAAGCCCGAGGCGTCGACCTGGGCCTTGAGGAAATCGCACCGCTTTCGCTGTTCGGCGCTAAAGAAGCGTTGCGGCTGATTGTGAGCAATGCGCTGGAAAACGCCTTGAAGTACACGCCGGAAGGCGGTGAAGTGACACTGCGCCTGCTATCCGATGAAAAAGGCGATATCATCGAAGTGGTAGATAACGGCCCGGGGATTCCCATCACAGAATATGAACGGGTGTTTGACGCCTTCTATCGGATGCCCGGCGTCAATGGCGAAGGCAGTGGACTTGGC
>JAGRHM010000533.1:0-1086 GCA_020445005.1 Candidatus Competibacteraceae bacterium
ACTGCTACATGGCTGATCGTATAAGGTTCACCGTTGATTGTTGCGGTCAGGCTCCAGTCCTCATCGAGACGCGCGCGCCAGGACGATGGATTGGAGAGGGTGCCAATCAGCGTCCGGTCAGGGTGATAAATCAGTCGGTTATGTTGATCGATAACCTGAAGATAAGCGTTTTCGCCTAAATCGATCCGGTGAAATTGATCATACAAATTATTGATGCTATAGCTGGCGAGCAACAGCGCTATCGGTTCCCGGTCCAGGGTTTTCCGGTTCACCCGCCACAGCACTTTGGCGGCAGTAAGTACCTGTTTCTCGCTGGAGTTGAGGTTGACGTTACGCTCTACGCCAGTCCATAGCACCAGGCGATCGCTAGGGATAGCAGCCTGAAAAATTCTTTGCACCGTGGTGGCGTCGACCTGGCTGACATCGAGCGTATCGCCGACATGGTAGTGATTGCCGTTGACACTAAAAATGTCGATGGACACTAATCCTTTCAAATTCAGATAATTGTTCAGTATGTAGCCGATATGCGCCTGGGTGGCGAGTTGGGTATAGGTATCGCTTGCGGCGCCTGCGACGCTGATCGCCTCCAGAATGGCTTCAACACCAGAGATATTGGCGATTAATGCTTCGACCTGTTCGAGTTGTAGCGCCAAATAGTCCCGTTGATCGCGCAGCAGTTGCAAAGTATAGCGTTGGGCCTCTGCTTGCAGAGTGCTTTGAGAAATGTGGTAGGAGCTGATGCCGAGAATCAGGAGTGGGATTACACTTAAAAATATTAGGTAGACGATAAATTTGTTGGCGATTTTGCTGTAAAGCCGGAGCCAGCGCATTCCTGGGATCGCCTTATGGCAAAGTGTCAGCCGTGATCAGGCGGGTGTCGATGAGCGTTTCCATCGGCAGGGTTTCCCCCGCCAGCGCCCGCATGGCGTATTGGACACCCAGGTAACCTTGCTGTGCGGCTTGTTGGTCGACAGTCGCGGCCAATTTGCCAGCGCGAATCGCCGCCTTCGCCGGTTCCAAAGCATCGAAACTAGCGACCAGCACCTGGTTGTTGCCTTGTTCGTCCAGGTATTTCAAAGCGCCCAG
>JAGRHM010000533.1:1331-3099 GCA_020445005.1 Candidatus Competibacteraceae bacterium
GTGTAGGCACCCTGCTCATTATCGACGCTGATAAACGGTATAGGGCGTAAATGGAGACGGGTGGAGTACTCCGGGTCCAGTCGGTTGTCGATATTGATCACTTCGATGCCCGCATCCTGCGCTTTTTTGAGCACGGGAATCAGCTCCAGAGAGTCGCCGGGCGCAATAACAAGGGCGTCGATCTTGGCGTGAATCAACTCTTCCACGATCTGAATCTGTTGTTCGATCGAGGTTTCCTGCGCAGCGGTTTTGACTTGCAATTCAATGCCCAACTCCTGTTTCGCTTCACGAGCGCCTTTTTCCATGTCGACAAAGAAGGGGTTAGTCAGGGTTTTCATCACAAGAGCGACCGTCGGCACAGGCGCGGGCTGCGTAACCGGCGTGGAAGATGTCGATGCTCCCGATGGGGCCGTCGGCTGGGTCTTATCGGCGGACTCACCGCACCCGCCTACCAGCAGTAGCAGGGTCACCAAGGCGAGTAGGATGGAAAGGCTTTTTCTACCCATCAGAGAGCAACCTTTGGACGAATCAGCAATTATTTGTAGGGTATACGGCGCATAACTTGCTTCCTCAAGCGGCGGCAAGTTTTCAGGGTATAAGGCGTAGGAGTTAATTTTATTGCGTTAGTATATGCGATGTTCGACTTTTTCGCAGGGAAAGGAAGGCAGGCTGATGCGGCATGGCGATCGGCGCTAAGCTGAGAGGAACCAACCACCTCAACCGCACGGAGAGACTACCATGCCACTCGAAGACTTTATTATCACGGTGTTTTGCTGGGTAGACGAGCACCTGAATGCCTTGCTGGGGGATCACCGCTTGCGCGAGCGGGGCTTTGCCCCGAAGCTGGCCGACAGCGAGGTGATCACGATGGAGGTGGTGGGTGAGTTTTTGGGTCTGGATACGGATGTGGGGATCTGGAAGTACTTCCGTCGTCATTGGCCGTCGTGGTTTCCGGAACTCGGTTCACGAACCACGTTGGCCCAGCAGGCGGCCAATCTCTGGGTGATCAAGCAACGACTTCATCAGCACTTGCTGATCGACTTGGGGGCCATCACGGATCTCATTCATGTGGTCGATGGCTGCCCGATGCTGGTGTGTGTGCTGACCCGCGCCCCCCAATGCCGGTTGTTTCCTGAAGCGGCGAACTTCGGCTATTGTGCGGAAAAAAAGCAGTATTATTATGGACTTCATGGCCACCTGATGATGACATTCGATGGGGTCATCACCGCCTGGACCGTGACGCCCGCCGCCGGTGATGAACGCGAGGCGCTTTGAGAGTTGACGGACGGCGTTCAGGGCTTGGTGATTGGCGATAAAGGTTACCTGAGCGCCTTTCTTCAGGCAGAGTTGGCGACGGTCGGCATCGATTTGCAAACCCCGTTGCGGGCGAACAGGACCGATCCTCGTCCACCCTACGTCGTCCAACAACTCATGAGTACCCGTCGCCTCGTGGAAACCGTCATCGGTCAACTCGCCGAGCAGTTTCATTTTCAGGACTTTCGCTTTAGTTTTTTTTTATCTCTATTATCTGATATAATAACCAAATGAAAATAACCAAACAACGATATATTGAGTACATCATTAGTACTTCGATTAACTATACTTTACTAATCTTGCTGATCATTTAGATAACATAAGTCATGATGCGATTAATGATTATCTACGACGTGAAAGGCATACGGCCCACGGTGCAGCAATTCCCGCTCTCTTTATTTAGACCTGCTTTTGAATAGAGTAGTCAAGGATGATATAGCAGTCCTATTCAGGT
>JAGRHM010000534.1 GCA_020445005.1 Candidatus Competibacteraceae bacterium
CGCCTGTAGGACGCGCGTATCCAGGTCAAGCAAGCCATTGGCGAACGGAATCAAGTTTTGGGTAAAACTCAACGGTGGAAGCGGCAACAGGCCCTTTGAAAGCAGCGTGGTCATGGCGGCAACATGCCGTGCCTTAAACCCTTGCGTGGTTCCGGCATACAGAATTTTCTGAACAAGTTCATCAACGACTTGATTCGTGACCGCTTGCCAATGGGTTCCGGTGAAATAGTGCCAAAGCAAACTTTCCCGCGAAAAAGCCCAGCAGTCTTTTAGGCAACCGGCGATACGTTGAGCCGCAACCGATTCAATTAAAACGATTTCGCCTTTAGCTTCCTCGCTTTCGAGATTAGGAACTTGGGTTGTGAAGACTTGTGAAGAGTTATGAAGACTTGAGACTTCATAAATAATTGTTTCTTCTGATAATGAAGAGTTGTGAAGACTTGTTGTGTTTTTCTCTATGCGCGCGCGCGAAGAAGATTGCTTTTGATGATAGGTTTCCGGGGTTCCCTCAATAGCTGTGGCAATGGTGCGTTGCCCATAAGTCCCTGCTTCCCCGCGCTTTTCATCCCATTTTGTGCGCATCAATCCCGATTGCCGAAACAGCCGGTCTATTTGCTCCGCATCGTTCCCCGTCCAAAACGCCAGCATGTTGCACAGCGCCAAATCAGCCGCTGAATCATCCCCTCCGTGGACGCCTTCCCACAGTTGGGAAAAGTGGGAGCCTTGACGACTGGCGCGGGCTTTGTCGAGAACCTCTTGATCCGAGAGCCGGGAACCTTGGGGCGACAAAGAAGGGGAAGAAGGGCGGCGCGCGGCGGGCTTGGGGAATAGGCGGGCGTGAATCTGGGCAAGCGGTACAGTGCAGTCTGTCAGGTCAGCATGTCCATTGAAGCGATGGCCGGTTACGGTTAAGTAGCGGCCACTCTCGTACATTTCGACCATGCCCTTACGTCGACCACCAGGGGGAAGCGAACCGAACGCAAACAAGCGTAAGCCGCGTCCAGAGGGGGAAGCTTCACAGTAAGTGGGGATGTCGGCCACGATCTCGGCGGCCAATGAGTCTAATTCGCCGGTGTCGGGACTCAGGCACTTATCCAGGTCAACCCCAACGATGGGGTCATTCTCGGTGATGACAAAGCCGATACCCGAGAATTTGATGCGCTGTTCCAGGTAGGCAGCGCGGGCGGTTTCGTAGGTTGTCCAGGTATCCGGCTTATTGACCGCAGCCCGGCATCCGTCTATCTGATAGGGAGTCTTAGTTGACTTACCTTTGCGGCTTTCCAGTCGCCATAGAACCCATTGCGGGCGGCTTTTCAGTTCGTTAGGAATGTTGTCGAAATTAACTGGTAGCATGAAAATCTCCAATTTGTTGTAAATCGGAGACTGACAGTAACGCCTACAATCCGGTAAAATTTGCTTGTGAGGGCGTGTTTTACCGGTGTAGATCGTCGGTCAAATCTCCAAAAGCAAAGGCCAGTTTCCTAATTTGCGGTTAGGGGCTGGCCTTTGTCGTTTCTGATGGATTGATTCGACGTTTCAACTCCTCTCGAATCACGCGATGCGCCGCATCTTCCCGTGTGCAACCCCACCTTTCGGCGATTTGGTCAAGCAACACCAATTCCTCATCGCCGACGGTGAAACTGATCGGCAGGTCTTGGCGGGAAATCGCCGCCAGCACATCCGCCATGCTCTGAAGTTGGAAAAACATCCCCATGCGGGCGGAATGCGTATTGAGGATTCCATCACCGTTGCCAGCCGTCGCAAAGAGGTCGGAAAGCAAGTGTAGGGTTGCCACACAACGATTGAGCGCGTCTTCCCTATCAACTTCGTGTTCCAGGGAATCAGTCATGAAGGGGTGGGAAATGATCATCTCGGTTTCTCCATCAATTCAAAAGTGAATCGGCCTATTGCGAAAATAGGCGCTAGTGGAGGCTCGAAACCGCATAGAGACGGCTCCAGGTATTGGTTATTTCCTGGAACTCCACCAGCATGGAAACCGGTAGGCGCACCTTGCCCGTGAAAGGCAGGCACAAAAAAACCGCAAGTCTGTCGGGTGCGGGTTTCCGCTCTATGGGAGTTTTCGAGGCTCCTAGCGCCAGTATAGCCCAGCGCCGGGCGGTTGCAAGGGGCGGCGTTCATGCGGCTTCCTGCTGCTGGGCGTCCACGCAGCGGAAGAATTCAGCTTCATCAATCAGCACCCGGCGACCCACTTTCTTGAAGGCGCGGGCAAAGCCGTTCGTCTCTTTGAAAAAGCACAGATGCCGCAAGCCACCATGTGGGGGCCAGGGGTGGTGTTTATGCCATTCAGTCAGCGGAATTAGACGGGTCGTTTCTGGCATGTTGCCTCCTGTCGCTAAGCGCATAGCGGGATTGCTATGGCAACGATATAAAACAACAAGTCTTTGAAGAATGGAATAAATCTGGCGATAGTTCCGGCGATCTTTTTTCGTGGGGCATGAAAAACCCGCTTAAATAGCGGGTTCGTCAACCGAGTTCCGGCGATCTTTTTTTATCGCCGGAACTATCGCCGGAACTATTTTATCGGGCTTGAGGGCCGGGCTTGGCGTCGGGTAGGTTGTTTCGCTGTTTCACCTTCTGAATGCGACTTTTGGGCGTTCTGGTTTCTCGCTGAATTTGCGCAATGGATTGACCGGCTTCCAATCGTGCTTTGATTTCTGAGTCTGTTAATCCTTCCGTCTTTGAGGGGGGTATATCCAGCCATTTTCCAATTGCGGAGACCGGGGAGAACCAGTCATCAGGAAGCGTTGCGCGCCAAATCCGATAGTCTTCGCGGTTTACCCAGATTGTGGTGAATGTAGCGGATCTCCGTGCCGGGGTTCCGTCGAGGTTTCGACACCGGATTCGTGGATCGGGATTTGTCATGACATAGTTTATTTGCGCTACGTCCACGGTCGTTTTGAGGTCGCCTAAAGCCTTAGCCGTCTTCATCGCGGCTGCCAGGCGCTTGCGGGCCTTCGCATCAATAGGCTGCTCCAGAGCGACAATCTCCTGAAGGGTCAGCCTCTCATCTTGAACCAGTAACCCACGGCGGGCGCGTTCCGCCAATGACAAGAACGACATTTCTGCTACCCGAAAATTCGTTCATTCATCGATGCGACCACGCCAGTCGTATGTGTTTCCGACAGGTGGGCGTAGCGCTTGACCATCGCCAGGGTCTTGTGGCCCAAGACTTCCGCAATCTCATTGAGACTGGCGCCATTCATGGCCAGGTAACTGGCGGCGGAGTGGCGCAAGTCATGAAAGGTGAAGTCTTCGATGTCGGCTTGCTGTAGGGCCGCTTCCCATGCCTTGCGCAAGTCCATCGGCTTTTGGGGTTCCCGTCCGGGCCACAGCAACGGGGTATCCAGCCGTTTACGCAGCCGAGCATGTTCCTGGAGCAGCGCCCGCGCCTTCCCCATCAGCGGAATCCCGCGTTGCTCCCCGTTCTTTGTCTGCCGTAAGACGATCCAGCCGCGTTGCAAGTCCACGTCGCGCCATTCCAGACGCATGATTTCACCTTGGCGCATCCCGGTACTGATGGCCAGAACGACCACGGGATAAAGAAACGGATTGGCGCTAGCCTCGCAGGCCGTCAGCAAGCGGGTGCGTTCTTCATCCGACAGGAAACGGACCCGGCCACGCGGTTCCGGGGGCTTGGCGACCTTGCGCAGCGGGTTATCCGGAAGCCATTGGTATTCCTTGACCGCCACCGTCAGGCAGTGCGACAGCGCCGCCAGATAGCGATTGACGGTCGCCGGGCCGCGGCGCTCGGTTCCCGGATAACCATTAACCAGCTTGTCCCGCCATTCCGCCACCAGGGGCGGGGTAATGTCAGCCAGAGGATGATGCCCGATATAATCCTTCCACCAAGTCAGTTGTGCGGCTTGCACTTTGGCGTTGCGCGGCGCTTTCCGGGGGAAAACATCTCGTGCGTAACGGTCAATCAGATCGGCCAGGGTGTGGCGCTGGCTTTCGCGGGTTTTGAAGTAACGGCCTTCTCGAATCGCTACTTCGGTTTGTTGCGCCCATTTCCGGGCGTCGGTGAGTCGGGTAAAGGTTGCGGTCTGAACAGGATGCCCTTTGAGGCGAACGCGCGCCCGATAAGTCACAGTCCCGTCACTGCTTTTATATGGGTTGAAGGTCGCCATTTTTGTAATCAGTCGGTCGGGGGTTCGATTCCCTTCGCCAGCTCCAGATAAAGCAAAGGGTTAGGTCAATCGCCTAACCCTTTTTTCTTGCCCGTTGTCCACAGGTTGTCCACTTGCTGGCGATAGATCACGATACCTGTTGATAACTCGACTCATCCACAGTGAGGGCCATTCCCCGCGCACGAGGGTCAAGCCTTGCAAATCCGGGTAATCGTTGAACTGGCCAGAGGCAAGCCGTCTTGTCCGGTCAGACCTTCCTCATAAACGACCTTGGCGATGCTCCGATAGCCGATGTTCTGGGCGTGTAATTCCCGTATCCGCTGTTTCCAGACCGCTTGATCTTCCCACGCTAGACGCGCATAGACTTGCTGACCACTATCGCCACTAGCAACCGATAGCGATTGTTCCACAGTGGATAGGCGTTGCTCTATCGCGGCGATTGCCGATAGCCAATCGTGCGGTTCGGGTTCCGGCGCTGCCAGGAGCAAGCCGGTCAGCACATCGCCATAGGATCGTTTGTGCTGTTGGGAGAGGGCTTTAAGGCGGGTCGCGGCTTCGGGAGGGAGCCAGCAGTTGATTTGCACTTTGGGCATGCAGAGGACGCCATAGAAGAGTCGCTATCCTGCGGCTATCGGTTGCTAGTGGCGATAGCAACCGATAGTCGAGAAAAGAGGATCAAGGCCGGGCCTGCCTCAG
>JAGRHM010000535.1 GCA_020445005.1 Candidatus Competibacteraceae bacterium
ATTTGCCGCTATGCTGCGCTTTGTCGAAGCGCATCACGTCGAGCCCGCAATTGACCGGGTCTTTCCGCTGGCTCAGGTCGTTGCCGCCCATCAACGGTTGTTAGCCGCTGAACAACTGGGAAAAATTATTTTACAGCATGGCTAATTAATTTCTTGACGCAGTGCAATATGCTCTTTATACTGCACTGCAACATTCATCGAGAATGTTGTCCTCCAAATCCTCCTTTGGTGGTTCTTTAGCCAGGATTAAGCATAATCCTGGCTTTTTTTATTGCGCCGCAAAAAAAGTTTTGTTGCGTTCCCATGAATTCGCTTGACGCAGTGCAACATTCAGACTAAGCTACGTCCCGACATCGTTCAGATGTTCTTCTCCACACCTTCCTTTGGTGGTTTTTAGCCGGGGTTCGCAAGATCCCGGCTTTTTTGTGGGCGTCGCCGGCGCAACCGGGCATTCGAACCGTTGAACCCCCAGGATGTTGTTACCGTTCCTGCGCAGGCATTACGTTGGTATTGCTGCGATATTGAATGACATCGTAAGGTTGCCCTCGAGGTGGCTTGTCAGTAATTTGCACCTGTCCCTGATCATCGCGCCACTGGTAGAGCGGGCCGGTATACTCAGGCATTCCTGGCAACCAGTCGCGTACCCAGGAGGGTGTTTCCTGGGGTGTGGCATACCAGTACAGCAGAACCCCACTCAGGATGCCCAGCACAATCAATAACCATATCGGAACCGCGCCGGACTGTCGGCGCGCGCGTTTCCAGTTTTTGCACGAATGCTCTTGTTGCATAACCTTCGGCTCCTCCTCAGCCCCGCCAATCCTATGACGGCATGATTGGAAGAATAATCAATTCTCCTGTAAATAGCAGTCATCGACCCTGCAATTTTCGGAGAGCTCCAGCGCATGTCCACCGGCAACGAGTTTACCCTGTTAAAAGAGCGGCGATTCCTGCCATTTTTCATAACCCAGTTTCTGGGCGCATTCAATGACAATGTTTTTAAGAACGCGCTGATCATTCTCATCGCATTTCAGGCCGCCGACCCGGCCCAGGCCAATGTGCTGGTCAACGCCAGCGCCGGCCTGTTCGTACTCCCTTTCTTCCTGTTTTCGGCCACCGCCGGACAACTGGCCGACAAGTACGAAAAATCCCGTTTAATGCGCTGGATCAAGCTCCTGGAAATTTTAATCATGTTGGGCGCGGCGGCGGCGTTTATCCTGAATAGCTTGCCGCTGCTGATCGGCCTGCTCTTCCTGATGGGTATGCAATCCACCCTGTTCGGTCCCGTGAAATACAGTATTCTGCCCCAGCATTTGCAACCGGAGGAGCTGGTGGGCGGCAATGGCTGGGTCGAAATGGGAACGTTCCTGGCCATCCTGATCGGCACCCTGTTGGGTGGGGTGTTGATTGCCGTTGAACATAGCGGCGCCTGGCTGGTTGCGGGCGCCGTCATGATCCTGGCTGTGCTGGGTTTTCTTTCCAGTCTGTTTATTCCACGCGCGGAACCTGATGCGCCTGATCTGCGCATCAATTGGAATCCGTTCACTGAAACCTGGCGCACGATCAACATTGCCCGCCGCAATCGCACCGTGTTTTTATCGGTCATGGGCATTTCCTGGTTCTGGTTCCTGGGCGCGACTTATCTGGCGCAGTTACCCAACTATACCAAACTGAATCTGGGCGGCGATGAACATGTCGTGACGCTGTTATTGACTACTTTCGCCCTGGGGATTGGCATCGGCTCCATGTTGTGCGAACGATTATCCGGGCGGCGGGTGGAACTGGGTTTGGTGCCGTTTGGCTCGATCGGCCTGACCCTGTTCGGCATTGATTTATTCTTCGCGGTTTCTCCTGTCGCCGCGAATGCCCCTCTGATCGGAGCGCAGGAGTTTCTGCGCAGCGCCACTAGTTGGCGGGTGTTATTAGATATCCTGCTGATGGGCATGTTCGGCGGTTTTTACATCGTGCCGTTGTACGCCCTGGTGCAGCAACGCAGCGAGCCGGTTTTCCGTTCGCGGATTATCGCCGGCAACAATATTATCAACGCCCTGTTCATGGTGCTGTCGGCGGCACTGGCGATTATTTTTCTCGACAGCGTCGGCCTGAGCATCCCGCAATTCCTGTTGCTGACGGCTATTTTCAACGCCGTTGTGGCGATTTATATCTTTACCTTGGTGCCGGAATTCCTGATGCGTTTCATCGTCTGGATTCTGGTGAATACAGTTTACCGGTTGCGAACCAAGGGTCTTGCACACATTCCCGAGGAGGGGCCCGCGATAGTGATTTGCAACCATGTGAGTTATATGGACGCGCTGGTGGTGATTGGCTGTTGCCGGCGACCGATCCGTTTCGTCATGGACTATCAAATTTTTCAAATCCCCGTACTCAGTTTTGTCTTTCGCACGGCTGGCGCCATTCCCATTGCCCCGGCGCGGGAAAATCCCGAGGTTCTGGAACAGGCTTATGAGCGAGTCGCTCGCTACCTGGAGGAAGGCGAAGTCGTGGGAATCTTCCCGGAAGGGCGCTTGACCAGGGATGGCGAGATTGGTCCGTTCAAGAACGGCGTTCAGCGCATTATCCGGCGTAACCCGGTTCCGGTCGTGCCGATGGCTCTACGCGGGTTATGGGGCAGCTTCTTCAGTCGGCGCCTTGGCAAGGCCATGAGTCACTTTCCACGACGCTTCTGGTCGCGGATTGAACTGGTCGTCGGTGAACCCGTTGCTCCGGAGCAGGCGACGACCTCCTTGTTGCGCGAGAAAGTCATGGCGTTGCGGGGGAATTGGCCTTAATCAAGCCACGCGCTCCTCTCGCCCGCTTGCAGGCGGAGAGGATTGAGGAGAAGGAAATGCCCCTCTACCCGAACAGGGTGCGCGGGATGTAATCGATGCTGGGCACGGCCAGATCGGACAGCGGACGCGGTTTGCCGACCCCGTAGCCTTGCGCATAATTCACGCCGATGGCGCGTAATTTGTCCAGCACCTTATCGTCTTTCACAAATTCAGCAATGGTCTCCATCCCCATGACATGCCCGATCTCGTTGATGGAATTGACCATCGCCAATGAGACCGGATCATCGATGAGGTCCCTGACAAACATGCCATCGATTTTGAGAAAGTCTACGGGCAGCTTCTTCAGATAAGCGAACGAGGAAAAACCACTGCCAAAATCATCAAGAGCAAAGCGGCAACCAATGTCTTTGAGGGTGTTAATAAAATGCAAAGCGCTGGAAAGATTGGCGATGGCGGCGGTTTCCGTGATTTCGAAGCAAATTTTACGGGTCAGCGGCGGCTGGTGCTCCAAACGCGCCACGAGATAGTTCAGCAAGTGGTCGTTACCCAGGGAATGACCTGACAGGTTAATGGAACACAGGGAGAGATCATTAAGATGCACGGGATTGTTGGACAACCAATCCAAAGCGGTTCCCACTACCCATTGATCCAGCTTTCCCGCCAGGTGATAGCGTTCCGCCGCCGGTAGAAAAGCGCCCGGCATCACAATTTGGCCGGCTTCGTCCCTCATGCGCAGCAACAACTCGTAATGATAGCCGCCGAGAACTCCCTGGGTAGGGACAATCGGTTGGAAAGCCAGTTGGAAGCGATTGTCTTCCAGAGCCTGGTTAATGCGGGACACCCAGCGCATTTCGCCCTTGCGACGCGCCAGCTCCAGGTCGTTCTCTGTATATAAGTGGACCCGGTTGCGGCCTGCATCCTTGGCGGCGTAACAGGCGCTGTCTGCGGCGCTGAGAACGCTGGCGCAACTTTCGCTGTTCGCGTCAATGGGCACCACGCCAATGCTGACGCCGATCCGGAATATTTTATTGTCCCATGAAAAGCGGAAGTCGCTGACCGCGTTGCATAACGTATTGGCCACGCGCAGCGCGTCAGACAGGGCGCAATGCTCCATGAGAACGCCAAACTCGTCACCGCCCAACCGCGCCAGCATGTCCTGCCGGCGCACCCGTCCTTGCAGAATCCGCGACAGCTCGCGCAGCAAGGCATCGCCCGCGATATGCCCGCAGGTGTCATTGATAATCTTGAACTGGTCCAGGTCGAGATAGAACAGGACATGTTCGGCGCCTTGCCCCCGCGCGCTTTCCAGCGCTTGCTGAAGACTCATTTCAAAAGCCCGGCGATTGGACAGTTCAGTGAGTGAATCATGG
>JAGRHM010000536.1 GCA_020445005.1 Candidatus Competibacteraceae bacterium
ATACCGCATCGTGACACCGATGTTTATCGGCAATGCGGAGCAAAAAGCGGATAGTGTGCGACCGCCCTCGATCAAGGGCGCGTTGCGTTTCTGGTGGCGCGCGTTGAACTGGGGGCGCTTTCTCCGGGAAGACGGAACTGTGACGGTAGCCCTCAAACATTTGCATCAAAAGGAGGCTTATTTGTTTGGCAGCGCTGCCGATGAACCGGGTTCCGGACAGGGGCGGTTCTTACTCCGGGTCAGCCACCAACCGCGCATCGCCCTGGAAACCGTCTGGCCACAAAACAATACCGGCAGTGGTTATCTGGGCTATGGACTCATGGCGACTAACGATAAACCGCACCGTGAAGGCTTAAAGGAAGGAACCGATTTCTGCCTGGAGCTACGTTTCAAACCGGGAACGCCGCCAGCGGACATCGATGCGCTAACGGCAACTTTGCGAACCTGGAGCCTCTTTGGCGGCTTGGGGAGTCGGGCGCGGCGCGGATTTGGTTCGGTGACGCTGCTGAAACTGAACGATCAGGATGAACGACTGGATCAGTCCGCCTATGAAGCAGCGGCCCGGCGCATTCTGACGACCGCCGCCGAGGTTGAAGCCTTTCCACCCTATACTGCTTTCAACCGCCACGCCCAATTCGGCATTCTGGCAAACGGTCGCGAGGCGCGCGAAACGCATAACCAGGCCGGATTACAGTACAAAAACCACCGTGGCCAGCCGAGCGCTTTGCGCGGCGCGGCCAAAATTCCCTTCGGTTTGCCGTTGCCGCTACAAGGGATTGATCTGGAAAGCCGCCGCGCCAGTCCGTTGTTTTTTCATATTCATGCTCTCCCGGATGGCGGTTTCACGGCCGCCGTGCTGTATCTGCCTGCCGAATTTCACTGTGAACCCCGTCATCAACCGGCGGATCTGGCGGGATTTTACCGTGAAGTAGCTCGCTTTGTGCCTGCAGAGGCCCAGCCATGACCGACCGTACTTTTCACTTCACGCTCGGTCCCGTGCAGGGCTTTGTGGCCCAGGCCCGGCGCACCCGCGATTTTTGGGCGGGTTCGTTCCTGTTGTCATGGCTGGCCGGCGCAGCCATGCAAACGGTGATCGTTCAAGATAGAACCATCGTCTTTCCGACCGCTGACCAAGACTATCTCGCCTGGTTACGGGGTGAAAGAAAAGGCAAACGCCC
This sequence comes from Candidatus Competibacteraceae bacterium, assembly GCA_020445005.1. GTDB lineage: Bacteria > Pseudomonadota > Gammaproteobacteria > Competibacterales > Competibacteraceae > UBA2383. Next base: position 1,179 of record JAGRHM010000536.1, read on the forward strand.
GCGTCAAGGTGGGATTCCCAACCGTTTTAAAGTCACTGTGAATGATCAGTTCCAGCCAGCGCTGGTTGAACAGGCGGTGCGCAAGGCGTGGCGGGCGGTTGCCGAGAAAGTCTGGGAAAAAGATTTAAAGCGACATTGCGAGCGCTATCCCGACAGTCGGGTGATCTGGGACCGGCAGATTAACGGTTTTTGGGAAATCGCCTGGTGCATCGGTGACGATGATTCGCTGCTGGATCGCCGCAAGAACTGGCGAACTCAGATCCCGCCCGCCGAGGCAGGCGTCAAGTGTTCGGTGATGGCCGGCTGGCAGGAGTTGTCCGGTTTGCCGGCGAAGACATTGGAGACGTTCTGGAAACCGCTACGTCAGGACTGCGGACGTGATTTCGCTGACGATGAAGCGTTATGCGCGATAGCCTTCGTCAAGCGCCGCTTTCCTCATTATTTCGAGCAGGTTGAGGCAAAAATGCCCGGTGGCTGGACGCTGCATGGTTGGTCGGTGAATCCACGCACGCCTTCGACGCTCGATCTGGCGGCGGCTCCTTGGTTGGCGCAGGCCGTCCGCCATGAGTCGGAAGCCGCGTTACTACGGTTGCATGAGGCTGCCAAGTCTTTGTTTTCCGAGGGAGACAGTGGTATTGACCGGCTGCGTTGCGTCAAGGACGCCTACCGGGAGCGCAGTGGCCTGACGCGGTTGAACAGCAGCGCACTGTTCGCTCATGTCCTCGATAACAAAAAAGAATGTCCTGACCAAACCGCCGTGCGGGAGATGAAAAAAGCGCTTAAGGCCCTGCAACGTCAGGAATCGCCAACGCCGTTTTACGCCATTTTGTTGATGGATGGCGACAGTCTGGGCGCACTGCTGCGCAATCAGGATCACCAACTGAAAATTCCAAAGGCGCTGGAGCATTTTACCCGTGCGGTTCCCGACATCGTCGACCGGTACAACGGCTTTCTGATTTACGCGGGTGGTGATGATGTGCTGGCGCTGTTGCCGTTGGAGGATGCGTTGCAATGCGCAGCGGCAGTGCGCCAAGTCTATCTCGATGCGTTCGGCGCTCAAGGCTTGCAATCCACGATCTCGGCGGCGGTGGAATACGCCCATGTCAAGATGCCGCTGACCCGAATTCTCGGCGATGCGCACAAGCTGCTGGATGAAGTCGCCAAAGACGAGCGGGGGCGCGACGCTCTTGCCGTGCGTGTGTGGAAACCGGGCGGTAAAGCGCTGGAATGGGCGATGCCGTGGGAATGGGCGCTGGACGGCGCGGAGGTAAAACTGAGTCAGTTAGCCGCACAATTTGCCCGCGACGATGCCACCGTCAAAGGCAAGGAAGCCGACCGTTTCAGCAGCAAGTTCTTCTATAAAATCCGCGAGCGCTTCGATTTGCTCAATCCACCGCGTTGCAAATCCGGGCAACCGGAAGAATCAGCCATCTTCAACGAAAGTGATGCGTTATCCCTATTGGCAGTGGATTACCTGGCATCTGGGGTCAACGAGGGTCGTGAGCCTAAGCTCAAGATCAAGGATGCTGAGGAAATCTTACGTCCCCTGTTGCAGCAGTGCCGCCCAGTGACCCGCGATCCTGAAGAACAGGATGAAAACAAGAAGTTTACGTCAAGCCAGCGGCTGGAAGTAGACGGCGCACTACTGATTCGATTTTTAGCGCATAAAGGAGTGGAACGCTCATGAACAATGGCAAGGAATGGCGGTTCGAGTCTTTGGATAGCTGGTTTTTCCGCGAGGCGCGGCCATTTAACGTCGCAACAAGCAACGAGTTGAGTAGCGTCTTTCCTCCGCCCGCCCGTGCTGTGGCAGGGGCCGTGCGCACGCTGATCGGCGAAACGCAGGGTGTGGATTGGGAACGGTTCGCACGGGACGGTGAGTATGCTGAATTAAAGCGCTGGATCGGTGCGTGTGACGATCTCGGCGATTTGAAAATCACTGGACCTTATCCGTTGTGGGAAGGAAAACGACTGTACCCCGCACCACTGCATCTGTTAGCCAAAGGATCGGAATACGTTTTTCTGCAACCGGGCGCTCCCGTCGAATGTGATTTGAGCCTGGACTCCCCTCGCTCTCTGGGAGAGGGGCCAGGGGTGAGGGCTAAAAAACTGGTACGCCTGCCAACGCTGGAAAAGTCGCTGCCCGGTGCAAAACCCCTGGAAAACGCCTGGCTGAATAGCGCTAATTTACAACAGGTTCTATGCAGCCAGTGCCCCGAAAAAATTATTCGCTCCAGCACATTGTATGACGAAGAACCCCGGCTGGGCATCGCCCGCAACAACGCCAAACGCACCGTCGCCGACGGCTTGCTGTACCAAACTCGACATCATCGACCACGTCCCGGACTCGGTATTGGCGTCACAGTAAGCGGTATTCCCTCAGAGCAGCATCCAGAACACGGCATCATTCGCTTTGGGGGCGAAGGCCGACCCAGTGCCGTAACCGTGGATAGTGCGCCGCCAAGGTTGGCGACGCCAATAGCCAATGGCCCTAACGTACTGCTGGTGCTGTTGACGCCTGCCGATTTCGGCGGTGATGAGTGGTTGCTCCCGGGTTTCAAGCCGGACATGCAAGGCGATGTAAAGGTCTGGCGCGGGCAACTGAATGGCGTTGATTTGGTACTGCATTGCGCCGTGTTGGGCAAGGCGGTGCGCGAGGGAGGCTGGGATTTACTCCAGCAACGCCCACGTCCGGTTAGAAGTCTGATTCCGGCGGGCAGCGTGTACTTCTGCACCGTCCAGGGCAATTACCAAGGCGCTATTGATGCGCTGCACGGTCAGCACATTGGTCACGATACCGCGCTGGGACGGGGCGAGTTGGCCATCGGCTCTTGGAAATCCTGAGAATTTTGGAGAGAGAAGAATGAACAACAATACCGCTTTACTCGGCTTGTTGGCCGAAACCTCTATCCATGCCGGTGCGGGACAAATGGCCGGGGTGATTGACCTGCCCATCCAGCGCGAGGCGCATACCGACTGGCCGGTGGTGTTCGGTTCCGCAGTCAAAGGGGCGTTGCGCACCCTGGCGGATGAGCAAAAAGCGCCGTGGCTTAACGCCGTATTTGGGCCGGAAACCGCGAATGCCTCTGACCATGCCGGCGCACTACTGGTCAGTGACGCCCGTTTGTTGTTGCTGCCGGTGCGCTCATTGACCAGTCATTTCAAGTGGGTGACCTGTCCAGCCCTGTTAAAACGCTTTCAGACCGATATGGAGCGCCTGGGATTAGGGAATACCGCCTTTGCAGTCCCTGAAGTGACGGATCTGAACCAGGCGCTAACCTCGGAAAGTGCAGCGAATGCCCTGTTCCTGGAAGAGTTCAGATTCACGGTGAAGTCCGCCGATTTGGGCGGAGTCATTACGGCGCTGGCCCGGTTGATGGGTCGGGAGGACGCCGCCGCTGCGCTGCAACGGCAACTGGTGGTCGTGAACGATGACCGGTTCAGTCACCTGGCGCGTTTCGCCACGCCGGTGAATCCGCATGTTTGCATCAACAATCAAACCAAAACCGTCAAGCCGGGGGCGCTTTGGTACGAGGAAAGCCTGCCCTCTGACACGGTGCTGTATGTGAGCTTGTATGCACAGGCAGCACGGGTAAACGGCGAAACGAAGACTGCTACGGACGTGTTGAAGCACATCACGCAGGATTTGTTCGCCCGACCCTATCTGCAACTGGGCGGCAATGAGACGGTCGGCATGGGCTGGTGCAAGGTGACGATTTGCCGGGAGGAGGGTTGAGCGATGCCTAAAAAACACCGCAAAGAACAACGGCAAACAGCACCACAAAGTAAGGTTGAAAAAAAGTCAGCGCCTCTGACACCGCCTGAGCCAACCACCCCGGCGCCAACGTCGCCACCCCTCCTTAACCAAGAAGGGGAACAAGACACTGTGCTCCCGAACGCCACCTTGCAACAACGCCGCGCGCACTTCGCTTTACAGCGGATTCGGGCGTTGGCGGACGAGTGGAAAGACGAACTAAAGAAACAAAAGGAATTCAACAGCTACGCCAGCGCCATGCCGTTCATGATCCATGCCAATGGCTTGGGGCAAACGGCAGCGTTCTATCGGCGCAAGGGGCCAGATCACACTTATTATCGGCTTTACAAGCTGCTGGGCGACTGGCTGAGTCAAACGGATCAACCGTTTTCCGGCAAGACGGATCTGCTGGAGGGCGTTACGCAATCGGATATGGATACTTATCTCGCCGCACAGACCGAGGCGATGTTGTTTCTCGATTGGGTCAAGAAGCTGGCCAGCGCGTTTCTGGCCCGTGAAGAGGAGGCGTCTGTATGAACCTGCCTCTGTATCGACTTGACGTACCACCCGTATTGGCGACGGATGGTAACCGGGGACTCTGGTACAGCCGCTTTTTCAACCGCTATGGCGCGGATTGGAAGATTCCCGATGACGGCAAGCGCCAGTGGGTCAGCGAAAACGCCCGGCTTACGGGTCTGCGTGAAGACCTGCAAGGGCAGGCGTTAAGGCATCTGGCGCTGATCACCGCACTCAGCGGCCGTGGCGCGGTATTTCAGACCGACTGGCATTTTGCCACTGGCCTGGGCCTGCCGCATCCGGTCGAGAATGGCTTGACCTGGCATCACACTCTGGGCGTTCCCTACCTGGCCGGCAGTGGCGTGAAAGGATTGGTCAAGGCCTGGGTCGAGGTTTGGGATGAGTCGCTGAACAACGAGGAAAAAGCGCGGCGACTGAACGACTGGTTTGGTACGACTGAACAGGCCGGTTGCTTTCGGTTCTTCGATGCATTGCCGGTGGAACCGGTGACGCTGGCGGCTGATGTGATGACCCCGCACATGGATCAGTGGTACGAACAAGGTGGAAAGATCGGTGAGCCTTGCCAGGAGCCGCATAGGCGCATTCCTGCCGACTGGCATAGCCCGGTGCCGGTACCGTTTCTGGTGGTGAAAGAAGCCAAGTTGCTGTTTGGCGTTGCGCCGCGCTGCCCGGAATTTGCCAATGAATTGCCCCAGGTGTTTGCGGCGCTGAAACAGGCGCTGGACTGGCTGGGGGCGGGCGCTAAAACCGCAGCCGGTTATGGGCGGATGCTGGAATACGAAAGCGCCGTGACAAGCTTGCAGAAGAAAGCGGAACAAGCGGCGGCGCAGGCTGAGGAGGCAACGCTGAGTCAGGAACAGCGGGCCTTGCGGGCGCTGCAACAGCGATTCAAGGCTGACCAGGAACACAACGTCAAGGAAGCCGGTGGTGAATTGATCGACCAGACCAACCGGTTGCTTAAAGACGGTCTGGTGTGGCCGCTAGCGGATCGGGAGGCGTTGGCGAATCTGGCCGAGAAAGTATTCAGCTATGTCGGTTGGGGCAGCGGCCCGAGGAAGAAGGAACGTAAGGAAAAAATCGCGGCATTGCGGGAGTGAATTGCAATGATTTACGGGATATCCGTGCAATCCCAGGGATTGACCGCTGATATTCCTTCAAAGTGCTTGAGATTACGGGTCGCCAAGGTTGCATGGTTTGCTAACACGATGCCGGCAATCAAAGTATCCCGAATATCGACCGGCCGCCCCGCTTTTTGTCTACCGGCTGCCAGCATCGCGGTATGGAGAGCAGCATCGCTATCGAAAGACAGCACACGATTTGCCAAGTCTTCTTCCAACACACGGATAAGCGCCGCCTCCAAAGTGCGCCGCCGTCGACCATCGGCTAACAGTGACAGACCCAGGCGCGCTTCAAACAGGGTAATACTGGTTATCCAGATGGTCTCGGCAGGCTGCTGGTTAAGCCAGCGCACGACAACCGCTTCGGGCTCGTTTTGCATCAATGCAGACAGGACGTTGGTATCCAGGATGATCATGGAGCAAAGTCAATGGGGTAAAGGATTTGCCCATGCAATTCGGGCAGGTCATCAGTCAACCCCGATTGGGCGAAGCGGGCGGCAATGCGTGAACCCAGACCTTTCTGAAGCGGAATCTCTTCTTTTACTGCATCGTGCAGGATGCGTTGTATTTCTTCTTCCACACTGCAGCCATGCAGAGTTGCACGCTGCCGGAGACGTATCTCAACCTCTTCTTGCAAATGGCGAATGGTGACTTGAGCCATATCTACCCCATTAATTCATAAAACCATGATGAGGGTATTCATACCACAAGAAAGAGATTGAGTCATTCGCTCAATCGCTGGATTGAAAGCCACCGACAAGCTTGTCAGGTCGGACAAAGAGCGCTGAGCGTGACAGGCTGTACCGAATATTTGGATGTTCAGGAGACAAATACCATGTTGGAAACGATGCGGGAACTGGCGTTGTTGGAATTGAATCATCGTGCTGGGGAGAATGGCGTGGGTTTAGATGAAATTCGCGCCCGGCATGGCGAGCAACTTGCGCCACTGCTGGTAGAGGCTTCGGAGAAAATTCCCCGCGTTTACTTGTTGCAAGCGATACCGGATCAACCGGGCGTGGTGCGCATGTGGGTTGAAGAACTCGATGATGCTAAGCGACGGCGGTTACCGTTCAATAAACCCAGTGGCTCTCAGGCAGCAGCACTGGGGCCGGTCTTCAAACGCACCAGCATATCTAAGGAAAAACCGCCCTATGGTCCGAAGCTTAAAATCCAGAACACCACTGAAAAAGGATTCATGGCGCAGGCCGGAAGTACTGCAGCATGGAGCGGCTACTTTCAGGAAGCCTGCACCGTTCTGTTTCAAAGCCAGGCATTGGTCTACGGCGATACTGCGCATCCGGTCGGTTCCGATCAGGCGGATCCGCACACGCTGGCAGCAGCAATCCGCCTGATCCCGGAAAAGGAGACCGTATTTCTTAGCGTTGTGGACTCTGCTGGACGCTGGCCGGGCGATCGTGCTGAGTATCAGGCTTACCTGGCTCATGCGTTGGCAAACATCAAATATGTCACTGGCGAAGCCGCTGCACACGACCCTGCCGATTGTCCACTTTGCGGGGCGACTGGAGTCACAGTGTATCCGAACCTGCGTGGCACTGGCCTTAATTTCGCCAATATGGATCGAGCGGGCGCATTTCCAGGACTGGATACTGGCGAAGCTTGGAAGGGCTATGGCCTGTGCCTCGATTGTGCGGATTTACTCTATGTCTTCAAGAATCATCTGCTCGGTCAATTTCTCGGCAATGTAGCCGGCGATAAAGCGCTATTGATTCCCAGTCTGCTGGGTAATCCTGACGGCAAGCGCCAGTTTCTCGAAGACTGGCGGAAGTACTTGAAAGACCTGGAAGGTGGCAAGATCGCCTCGCATGAGAACGACCTGCTGGAATTTGCGCAAGGGCGGAATGATACTCAAGTCGTGCTGCATATTCTCTGGGCCACCTTCGGCCAAGTGGTTGATGAAGTGCGTGGCGTGGTCAATGACATTTTGCCGTCCCGGTTGTGTCAACTAGCGAAATACAACCAACAGGCCAATGGCTGGAATCACGCGCTCGCCCCGCGCTATCCCATCGACGATGCCCGCTTTGATTTAGGTTTGAACCTGTTATTGGTCTTGCTGAAACGTCCCGGTGGCCGGAAAGCCGCCAAAGTAAATGACAGCAGCCGTTTGTTCACGGTCAAGCGGCAATTAGCCGAGGTGATTTACCACGGCTCGCTGCTAGGCACGGCGCAGATTGGATTATGGCGCGAAATCCTGACCACCGCCCGCTGGTATCTGGACGACATCGCTGAAACCGACAATACCTGGGCTTTGCTGCATGAAGGCTATAGCGAGAAAAGCGGCAAGCAAACCCGTTACTGGACGCTGGCCGGATGGGTCCGTCACTTGGCCCGCATTCTCTATTACCTGGACCTAACTGGAGTATTACCAATGGAAACGACCGATGATCTATTTGAACCCTCTCTACCGGCGCTCAAGCCGTATTTTCAGCCCGGCTCCGGCCTGAACAGCCCGGAAAAAGCGTTCACCTTCATCCTTGGCATTTTGTACGGCAAGGTGCTGCAAGTGCAGGCAGTACGGGGTGTGAATGTTGCTTCCAATGCGCTGACTTGGCTTAAGCGACTCAACATTAATGGCCGCGACCTGCCAGAACTCTATAACAAAGTCCGCGAGAAATTACTGACCTATGAAACCGAAGCCAACGCCGATGTCCGGGTGCTAATTCAAGACTTGGGTCGGCTCGGCGGTAAGCAATTGGGCAATGCCATTACGCTGGATAACACGACTACCTGCTATTTCTTATTGCTCGGCCAGTCGGTCATGGTCGATGTACTCCCTTCCAAACCCAGGACAAACAAGGATTAATCCATGTCTACGCTCTCTTCTCGCCGGGAACCGCTATTTATCTATGACATCCGGATGGGCAATCCGAATGGTGATCCCGATGAAAACCGTCCGCGCAGCCTGCCCGATGGCCGGTTCTACGTTACTGACGTGCGACTGAAACGCTTTGCTCGCGATTATCTCGCAGCGCAGGGCCAAGAGATTCTGGTCGGCAATATTGAGGGCCGCACCACGAATCTGACCGGGCGAGTAGCACATCATCTGGAAAAAGTCGGCAAGGCCAAAGCCAATGGCGAGGAACTGGTCAACATCCTGCTGGACGCCTTCATCGATGCTCGCTGGTTTGGCTCTTCGCTGGCGTTCAAGAAACAGGATGACTGGGAGCCGAAACCGTTGCCCAAGACCCTGACCGGGGCGGTACAGTTCAACATGGGCGAGGTGCTGCATGAGGCGGAGGAAATCCAGATTCAGGGCACCTCGGTGTTTGGTAGCGATGAGGAGAAGAAGCAGGGCACTTTTACCAACTACGCGGCGTTGCGTTATGCCCTGATCGCTTTTCACGGAATCGCCAATGAACACGCCGCGAAAAAGTCACGGATGACTGACGCTGATTACGACGCATTGCTACGGGCGCTATGGAATGGCGTTCGTTCTGCCGGCAATACCCGCACCAAGATCGGCCAGGTTCCTCGCCTGCTGCTATCAGTCGAATATCAGCCGGGTGAAGAATTTCAGTTCGGCAACCTGATGGATTACGTCAAGTTGCAAGCGGCGACGGGTAAACCAGAACGTGCTTGGGCATCACCGGATGACTACCGGGTCGATCTGTCGCGGCTATTGGAGCGATTAAACGGTCAACGCGCCCGTATTGCTCAAGTACGTTATGAGTTGTCACCCGATCTGCAATTTGTTGGTGCCGGCATTCCTGGCGACTGGCGGCCGCTTGGTTTTGATCAAGCCGTGTGAGCAGGATCATGGACATCCTTAGTTTTCGCTGGTCGGCCAAATACGGTCACTTCCTGCGCGCCGAGGCCAACGTGAACGCTCTTAGTTATCCCGCGCCGCCGCGAACAGCAGTGTTGGGCATGTTGGCGGCGATTCTCGGTTTGGAAAAGGACGCGCTTGCGATTGAATTAGCCGAAATTCGGGTCGCAGTAGGCGGCGCGGTTCCCTCGCGGTTCTGGCATCGAGTCAAATTGCGTAAAGATCCGCCGACGGCATTGCCGTGGGAGGTCAAGCGCAATCAACGGGGTACGGAGAATCCCGCCCCGGAAAAGGCGACGTTGCTGAATCAGGAATGGTTGCTCAAGCCGGATTTCCGGGTGCAGATCGCCTGGCCGGAGCAACCGGCGCGTTTTGCCGAACTGGTCGAGCGGATTCGAGAGCGACGCTGGCACTTCAGCCCGTGCATGGGTCTGTCGGAATTGCTGTGCGATGTAGAGTTTGTGGCCTGCCAGACCGCCAAGCCGTTGCCAGCCGGTCGCCATATCGTGCAGGGGTTATGCCCCGCTGAGAAGGTAGGTCTGGTCGCAACCGATGGCCTTGGTGTTCATCTCCTGAGATTGCCGCATAGCGTTAGCGCCGAGCGGGTTTTCCGCCATGTTCCTTACTATCTGGAACATCGTGGACAACCGTTTCCGGTAGAAACGGACGTTGCTTGGCAAACTGGTAACTGGACGGGATTATTCCTTTGAACGACGACCTTCTGCTTTCCCACTATCAGCCGACCCTGCAACTGCGACAACATCTCGCGCAGGTGCGGGCATCAGCAGAATTTCTGCTGGCTGGCCATTCCCAACAGACCCGCGAACGACGCCCGGAAACAGCGCCGATGCTGACTGCCTTGGCGCGCGGCCACGATCTCGGCAAGGGCAGTCCCGCGTTTCAGACCTATATCCGCAATCCACTGAAATATCGTGGTGATGCTCACGCCAAAGAACATTCGGCGTTATCGGCAGCACTGGCTACGCTGTGGGCCAAATCTCAAGGTTGGGAAGCATTGCCTACGTTGGCGCTGGTCCAGGCTATTGCCGGTCATCATGCGGGATTCGCTACGCTGGATTATTTGGAGAATCGCTTACGATTGGATGAAGACGACTTGCTGCTGGAGCAATGGGCAGGGTTGAATCGGGAGGCGCTGGGACAAGCGACTGGGCTGGCGCTGGAGGGAACAGAGGGCGAATTTGAGGATGCCCGGCGCTGGTTATTTCGGCGGCAGAAAGTTGC
>JAGRHM010000537.1 GCA_020445005.1 Candidatus Competibacteraceae bacterium
AGGTTCGCGCCGATCTGCCGCATGAGTCGCTGCTCTATGTGGCGGATTCAGGTTATGCGCCTTATGGCAATCAATCCGTGGAATTCATTATCCAGCGCTCGTTTGTCATCACTGAATTTCTGCTAGAACAGGGCGCCAAGGCGGTGGTCGTGGCCTGCAACACCGCGACGGCGGCGGCGGTTGCCGAACTGCGAGCGCGTTTTGCGATCCCGATCATTGGCATCGAACCGGCGATCAAACCGGCCGTGGCTATGACTCGCTCTGGAGTCGTCGGTATTCTCGCTACCGGTAATACTGTCCGCAGCGTTAAATTCACCCGCCTGCTTGACCAGCATGGCCACCGTGCGCGTGTATTGGTACAGCCTTGTCCAGGGTTGGCGGATTGCGTGGAACAGGGGGAATTGAACGGCCCGCATCCGCGCGCCCTATTGGAGCGTTACCTGCAACCCTTGCTGAGCGCCGGCGCTGATACCCTGGTGCTGGGGTGTACGCACTATCCATTCCTCATCCCTTTGATTCAGCAAATAGCGGGTTGCGAGGTCGCTATTCTCGATCCCAGTCCAGCCGTCGCCCGGCAATTGCGCTATCGGCTGGAAAGCGCCGGATTGCTGGCGGCAGGCAATGGGATCGGCGCTGAACGCTATTTTACCAGCGGCGCTCCCGAGCACACCGCCAGGGTTATGGGGCAACTGCTGGATCGGTCGGTGACGCTGGAACCTTTGCCCGAATGCTTCCGCTCGGTGGATATCCTGAAAAGCTGCCGAGAAAATCGCCCTTTTTTCATCGAAGACTTGCTGGAGTCCGCTGGTGGGCGATAATCTTAAAATTGCCCACCAACGGACTCCTCAAATCAATAGATCACTGTGTCAAAACCCCTCAACTCGCCTTGGGCTGGGGAGCGCCAACCGTCATCTGCTCCGCTTCTTCGACCCAGCCGCCGCCCATGGCCTTGTACAAATTCACCAGCGCAATGAACAAATCGCCTTGAGTCTGTGCCAGCGATAGTTGCGCGCCATACAAGTTACGCTCAGCGTCCACCACGGTCAGGTAGTCAGAATAGCCGTTCTGATAGCGAAGCGTCGCCAAATCCAGATAACGTTGCAACGCCTTGACCTGCGCCGCCTGATCCTCGAGCTGTTCGCGCAGCTTGGCGACCCCAATCAAGCTGTTATCCACTTCGGCAAAGGCGTTTTGAATCGTCTGCTGATAGTTCAACAACGCCTGTTGCTGCAACGCCTCGGCGACTTGTAACTGACCGGTCAACGTACCGCCGGTAAAGATCGGTTGCGCCAGTTGACCCGCGAACTGCCAGGTCTTTGAGGGTCCCTTGAACAGATCGGAGAGATCGTTACTGGCCATTCCCGGCAAACCGGTCAACGAAATGGTGGGGAAAAACGCGGCCTTGGCTACGCCGATTTGCGCATTGGCGGAAATCAGTTGCTGCTCGGCTTGCCGGATGTCCGGGCGCTGTTCCAGCAGATCCGACGGCAGACCGCTCGGTACTGCGGGCAGCGTCAACCGATCCAGGTCCTTCTCCCGGACAACCCGTCCCGGATTACGTCCCAGCAATAGACTGATCGCATTCTCCTGCTGGGCAATTTGCCTTTCCAGCAAAGGCGCCTGCACCGCCGCCGCCTGATATTCCGCCAGCGCCTGCTGGTAATCCAGTTCCGAGATCAACCCGGCCTGGAAGCGCAGGCGGTTGATGCGCACCGATTCCTGGCGGGTTTCCAGCGTGGCGCGTGTGATCGCCAGTTGCTTGTCGAAATCCAGCAAGCGCACGTAACTGTTGGCCAACTGACTGACCAGCGTCAAAATCACTGTGCGCTGCGCTTCTTCGGTCGCCAGCAGATCAGCGCGGGCCGCCTCGGTAGCGCGGCGCAGCCTACCCCATAAGTCCAGTTCAAACGACACCCCCAGATCCACCTGGTAGCTGTCGGTAGGATTTTCACCCAGCGTAACGCCGCCATTCTCGCTATTGCGAGTGCGCGTTCCAGCGGCGTTCCCGCCAACCTGCGGGAACTGCTCGCCGCGCGTCACGCCATAACGGCCCAGATATTCGTCGACGCGCGCGGCGGCGATTTTCACATCCTTGTTTTCCTGCAATGCAATCTGGATCAGCTCATTCAGCACCGGGTCCTGGAACTGTTCCCACCAGGGGGTATTCGCCAGGTCGTTCGCTTGCTGAGTGCTGATCCGCCACTGCTCGGGAACGGGCGTTTCCGGGCGCTGATAATCCGGTCCCACCGAAGCGCAACCGCTCAGGGCAAGACCAATAGCGACCGCCAGTAACGTCTTATGCATTGCGGCTACCCTCCAATGCATTATTTTCACTGTCAACTCCAGGTTCCCTGATATCCAATTTCGCCCCACCCTCCGGGCTTTCCACGGGTAAGGTTTTTTTGCTCTTCTCCCCACGCATTTCAAACAGGCGGAAGAACAGCGGCACAAAGAAGATCGCCAGCACGGTCGCCGCGGTCATTCCGCCGACGATGCCGGTGCCGATGGAATGCCGGCTGTTCGCCCCGGCTCCGGTCGCCAGCACCAGCGGAATCGCGCCGAGAATAAACGCCAGTGAGGTCATCAGAATTGGACGGAAGCGCAAGCGCGCCGCCTCCACCGCCGCCTCGAACACTGGCATCCCTTCCTCGTGCTTCATCACCGCGAATTCCACGATCAGAATAGCGTTTTTAGCCGCCAGACCGACCAGGGTCAGCAAACCGATCTGGAAATACACATCGTTTTCCATCCCGCGCAGAAACACCGCCAGCAGGGCGCCGAACACGCCGAACGGCACCGCCATCATCACGCTGAACGGTAACGACCATTTTTCATACTGGGCGGCCAGGATCAGGAACACCATGATCAAGCCATAGACGAACACCAACGCCGAAGCGCCGCCGCTCTTTTTCTGTTCAAAGGTCTCGCCGCTCCAGGCAAAGGAGAAACCTTCCGGCAAGACCTCCTGCGCGACGGCTTCCATGGCGATGGTCGCCTGTCCGGAACTGAAGCCCGGCGCCGAACTGCCCGTGACCTTGGCCGCTGGGAAGTTGTTGAAGCGGGTGATCAGATCTGGCGCGGTGGTGTATTCCAGCTTGACCACCGCTTCCAACGGCACCATGCCGCCATTGGTCGAGCGCACATAGATCTTTTTGATGTCCTCGGGCCGGGAACGGTATTCCGGCGCCGCTTGGACAATGACTTGCCACACCCGGCTGAACTTGTTGAACTGGCTGACGTACAGCGAGCCAAACAGCGCCTGCAGAGTGCCGAAGACACTTTGCACCGGCACGCCCAGCGTATTCGCCTGCTCGCGATCCAGGTAAACATAAAGTTGCTGCGAGGCGGTGCGGATGGTTGAATTCAGACCGGCCAACTCGGGGCGCTCCTTCGCCTTGGCGATAAAGTCGCGGGTGACTTTTTCCAGTTGCTTAGCGTCGCCGCTGCCCCGGTTCTGAATCCAGAACTCAAAGCCGCCGGTCGTACCCAAGCCAGGAATCGAGGGTGGGTTGAACACCAGCGCAATGGCTTCATTAATCTTGGCAAACGCCTTCATCGCGTAACCGATGATGGCTGGAGCGCCCATCGCTTCCCCATGCCGCTCTTCATAATCCTTAAGGGCGACAAACAGCGTACTGTTATTGGTTTTCAACTGCCCATCCAACAGGCTGTAGCCATTGATCTCAACCACGCTGCCCACGGCCTCATTACGGCGGAAAATCTCGCTGATCTGTCCGCCGACCTGTTCGGTGCGGTTCAGGCTGGCGGCGTCCGGCAACAGACCGACCGCCAGGAGATAACCCTGATCCTCCGGCGGCACAAAGCTGCTGGGCACCGCCCGAAACAGCCCATAAATGGCGAACAGCATTACGGCAAACAACGCCAGTCCCAACAAGATGCGCTTGACGATGAAGCGCACCCCTCCAGCATAACCGTGGGTGACGCGATCAAAGCCACGGTTGAACGGGCCGAAAAACACCCGGTAGAGAAAATCGGTGCGCTGATCGCCGTGTTCGCCCGGTTTGAGCAGTTTCGCCGCCAGCGCTGGGCTGAGGGTCAGCGCCACCAGGCCGGACAGCGCCACCGAAAATGCGATGGTGATGGCGAATTGCTTGTAAAGCATTCCGGTCATGCCGCCCAGGAAGCCCACCGGCACAAAGACCGCGCTCAGCACCAGCACGATCGCGATAACCGGCCCGGTGACTTCATTCATGGCGCGAAACGCGGCGTCTCGGGGGGAAAGATGAAACTCCGCCATATTGCGCTCGACGTTTTCCACCACCAC
>JAGRHM010000538.1 GCA_020445005.1 Candidatus Competibacteraceae bacterium
ATCGGCTTGCCGTCCTTGCGCCAGTGGCAGCCGTAGGCCCAGCGTGGCAATGATTCGCCTGGATACCATTTGCCCTGGCCATAGTGGAGGAAGCCGCCCACGGTGAAGCGGTCTTTGAGGCGTTTGAGGAGTTCGTCGGAGAGACGCATCTTCATCGGCCCCACGGCCTGCGTGTTCCACTCGGGGCCGTCCATGTCATCGATCGAAACAAAGGTCGGCTCTCCGCCCATCGTGAGACGCACGTCGTTGGCTTTGAGTTCCTTGTCCAAAGCGTGACCGAGCGCTTCGATCTCGGCCCACTGCTCCTCGGTGTAAGGCTTCGTGACGCGCGGCGACTCGTAAATGCGCTCAACCTTCATCGCGAAGTCGAACTCGACTTCACAGGGCTCCGCCATGCCGCTGATCGGCGCGGCGCTCGAAGGTTCCGGTGTCGCGGCGAGCGGAATGTGTCCTTCGCCGGCGAGCAGGCCTGAAGTCGGATCGAGACCCACCCAGCCCGCGCCGGGCAGGTAAACCTCGGTCCAAGCATGCAGGTCGGTGAAATCGACCTCCGTGCCGGAAGGGCCATCGAGCGCCTTGACGTCAGCAGTGAGCTGGATCAGATAACCCGAGACGAAGCGCGCCGCCAGTCCCAGATGCCGCAAAATTTGCACCAGCAGCCAGGCTGAATCACGGCAGGAGCCGCTGCGCTTGGTCAAAGTCTCTTCGCAGGTTTGCACCCCGGCTTCCATGCGAATGATGTAGCCGATGTCCTGACCCAAGCGCCGGTTGAGTTCGACCAGGAAATCGACAATGGTCTGGGGCTTGTGATCCACGCCACCCAGCCATGCATTGAGCAATGGGCCATTTTCCTGAGTTTCCAGATACGGCGTCAATTCACGGGACAAGGTCGGTTCGTAGGTAAACGGGTACTTTTCAGCGTAGCTTTCGACAAAAAAATCGAAGGGATTGATCACCGTCATTTCGGCAATCAGATCGACGGTAATACCCAGTTCCCGGACTTTTTCAGGAAACACCAACCGCGCCTGGAAATTGCCGAAGGGGTCTTGCATCCAGTTGATGAAATACTTGCCAGCGGGTTCGATCTTGAGCGAATAAGCATGAATCGGGGTGCGAGCGTGCGGCGCCGGGCGCAAGCGAATCACATGAGGAGATACGCCGACCGGGCGGTCGAAGCGGTAAGCAGTTTGGTGATGGAGTGCAACGCGAATGGCCATGGCCCGTCCTTTACTGTCGGCTCAACAGATAATTTTGTAAGATTCACTCCCCTCCCGCTTGGCGGGAGAGAGTTTGGAAGAAAGGGTTTGGAGAGAGGATTTCAATGCGCGAAATAAGTCGCAGCGATCTGGCCGTGCAATTCCCCAAAGCCGACTTGCAACTCATCGATGAATTCATGCAGACCTTCATGGGCCAGCTCCGGCACCATGGCAGAGTTGAGGCGATGTTTGAGCGCGGCGATGCCGGCAAGCGGCACGGTGTTGCCAGGCAGTTCCAATAAACAGACTTCCAGTTGCTTCAGACAGCAGGCGACCGCGCGCGGGAAGAATT
This sequence comes from Candidatus Competibacteraceae bacterium, assembly GCA_020445005.1. Lineage (GTDB taxonomy): Bacteria > Pseudomonadota > Gammaproteobacteria > Competibacterales > Competibacteraceae > UBA2383. Next base: position 1,549 of record JAGRHM010000538.1, read on the forward strand.
CATTTTGCAACAGGAATTTCAGTACATCGGGACCGCCTACCCGTAACCGCACCTGCTGGCGATATATCTGGTAGGCGCTGAGCGATTTCAACACGCTCATCCATTGAATGCTCTCAAAGGGGTCCTGTTCCTCGCGTTCGGGTACGACCGCACCCTGATTTTGTGACAGGCTGCCCTCCGTCGCATCTTGCGTTTGGGTCTGCGACGCCGCCTGACCGGGGCGCGGCAGCAGATTGGCCGAAC
>JAGRHM010000539.1 GCA_020445005.1 Candidatus Competibacteraceae bacterium
CCGAACCCGCCTCTCTCGCCCTGCTCGGCCTTGGCCTAGCCGGTCTGGGCCTCACCCGGCGGCGCAAGCGGGCTTGATCGTCAGTTGGGTTGAAGTTGTGGAAGCGGCGGCCTGTGGGTCGCCGTTTTTTCGTTGGTATCGCCGGAAAGCGGCCTGGAAAAGAACTGTTCTAATCTTGCTTCATGAACCCCAATCAATTCAAACGCCGACTGGCGCAACAGGGAGCCACTTTGTTAAACCTGGACTATCCCGTTCACCTGGAAGCCGCTGAAGAAGGCGGTTTTGTCGTGACGTTCCCGGATGTGCCGGAAGCCATTACCCAAGGCGAAGATGAAGATGAGGCGTTGCTGCGGGCGGTCGATGCCCTGGAAACCGCCTTGTCCTTTTACATCGATGATCGCCGCCCGCTACCGATTCCCTCCGCCACCGCAGGTCGACCCATCGTGCGCCCGTCCGCGCTGGAAAGCGCCAAGCTGGCGCTGTATGCGGAAATGACCACGCAGGGCGTTCGCAAATCGGAATTGGCGCGGCGGCTTGGATGGCGCTCGCCGCAGGTCGATCGGCTGTTTGACCTACGACACGCTTCCCGCTTCGATCAGATCGAAGCAGCAGCTCGCGCGCTGGGGCGACGGGTGAATGTGACGTTGTCAGTTTAAACTGCACAAAAAGCCCGGCCTTGGCCTGGCCGGTCTGGGCTTAACGCTGATCGCCTAATAACGCAACTCCACCTCAGCCGGGAACTGACTCAGGGTTACGGTGCGGTCAGTGAAGGTCGCCACCGGTTGACCATTGACCGTCACCTCACGCAACGGACGATCGACCGGAGAATACAGCATAATGCCGCCCGGCGGCGCGATCACATCGCCTGACAGACGCACCTTCAGCGTGTCCGCATCAGCCATCGCCATCCGGTAATTCAGCGTACCGTGCCAGGTTGGCATCCGTTTGACGCCAACGCCCTCCGGACTTTCCACCCAGGCGGCGGGAATGCCAGCGCCGATCACCAGCGCCCGATCCGCCTCGCGTTCGTAGACAAAGAGACTGCGCACCGCTCGAATAAAATCGGAACCGACCCAGGTATGCGGCATGTCGCCGATAAAGCGCGGGAGGCGCGGCTCGCGCCAGACCACTTCCGCCCAATGGTTCCAGGCAGCGGGACGCTGACCTTCCAGAAAGAAATTTAATGCTTCCAACGCCTGATCACGGAGACCAAGCCGGATCAGCGCACCCACCGACCGCCATTCATAAGGCGTATACGCTTCCCAGGTCTGTTCCTGGCGGCGTTGCTGGAAAAACTCAAGGTAGCGCTCAAAGGTGCGGTTCAGCGCCGGTTGCGGCAACCAGCCCAGTTCCCCACCTGGATCAATCGCGATCGTCGTCGACGTCGGATCGAAGTCGCCTAACTCCACCGCGCCCGGAATAAAGTCGATCTGACGTAAATGCAACGTAGCGTCCAGCGAATTCCACAAATCCCGACGGAACCCATCGCGCAAAGCGCTGATCCGTTCTGCTTCCGCATCCTCGCCCAGAATCGTGGCCATAGCCGCAGCATCTTTTAACCCACGCAGGGTAAAGAAATTGTCCCAGTAGGAGTGCTGTGGCTGGCTGGCGTAGCCTTCGTGGCTGATTGACTCGGGAACCAGCCCGCCATAGGGAATATACTCGGGGTCGATACGGTATTTGCCGTTCGAGCGTTGCTGACGCAGGAAGTCGATGTAACCGACCGCCTTGAGCGCATAGGGCCACATCTCGCGCAAAAAGCCCACATCCCGGGTATAGCGATAATACTCCATGATCGCGTAGATCAACTCGCCATGACTGTCATGCTCAGCGGTCGGATCAGCGCCGCGCCCGTCGACGCAGCAGGGCACCTTCCCATCCGGGAACTGATAAGGCGCATACCATTGCAGAAATTGCCGCACTTCTTCGGTATAGCCCATGCCCAGTAAGGCCGCCGAGGTCAATGCGCCATCGCGAATCCAGGAGCGGGCATAAGCGCGCGAACCGGGCTGAATCGCCGGACCGTCGCGGTTAATGAAGATGTAGGCCAGATTGCTCTTGATGCTGTTCGCCAGTCGCTGCGCAACCGGCGGCAGCTCCAGGGCAACCCGGTCCAGCCGCGTTGCCCAGTCGCGCCGAGTTTGTTCGAGCAACTGATTGGCTTGCGCCGCGGCGTCCGCATCCGGCAGGGTTGGCGCAGAGTCCAACCTGTCATGGAAGGGGATGCGCAGATATACCTCGCGCGATTCGCCAGGCGGTAAATCCCAGCCGTATTCCAACACCCCGGAGGCGTACCCAAACGGCGCATCCTCAACCCGCTCCTGACGGGGCAGACGACCTGCCGCTAAGTCTGCGAGAATCGGTCCCTGATCGAAGGTGGCGGCGCGGAACCGATCCGGTGTCGTTAAAACAAAGATATTCTTGCCGGAAGGATTCACCTGGAGAATCCGATCGGCATAATGCAGACCGCGAATCGGCGCAACGCCGCTGCTGATATTCAGCGATTGCCAGGGCGGATTGACCTGGAACGGCCGCACGACCAGAAACAGCGTCAGGTGGCGGATTTCCGTGTTCAGATTCTCGACCCGGTAGCGGGCGTACAGCGCCGACTTTCCCGGCGGGCCGGCGGCGAAGGCCGTCACAGCGAACCAGAAGTGTTCGAGTTCCCAGCGCACCGTCGGAATCGGTAGATAACCCTCGGCCAAGTCCTGAACCGGTTCCACATCAGCCCAGGCGATCAAGCGGCCATTGGCAAATAGGAAGGGTTCAATGGTGAAGCTGCTCTTGTCGACTTCCAGCGCGCCGTCCTCGCTGAGCAGGGCTTCCTTACCGTCACCGCTGACCCCCACCACGGTCCAATAGCTTTGTTCACCCTGGAAATAGCGGGGATACCAGCCACGCGGCGCGGCGCGCGCAATGGCTTCAAAGAACTGATTCGGTGAAGTGGAAAACTCGTAGGATTGCACAGCAACTTGGCGAATAGCGTAACCTTGTCGGCGACTGCTGCGCTCCAGGTTAAGGCGCACATAACGGGATTCCACGTCGGGCAGGTAGAGATAATCCCGCTCACCGTTGCCATCGCGCACCGTGTAGCGAGTCTCCCACTGCTCGCCATCGTCGGAGATCTGCACCTGGTAATCCGTTGCGTAGTCGTCGGCATCCCAGTCGATGATCAAACCGCCATATTCACGAGGCGTCAGAAAATCCAGCAGCAACCACTGATTTTCCGCGAGTGCGCCGCTGCGCCAGGATGCTGTGGGATCGGTATTGAGCACCGCCGCCGGCGGATGGCCCTCGCTTGAAGTCGAGGCGCGCACCGAGGGATTCAGGGTGTACGTATGCAAAGGTTCGCGTTCCTCGAAAGTCAGCTCATCAATCCAGATCGAACCTTTGCCTAACTCGTTCGCCGACAGGGCAAACTCAATGACCGCAACCTCCTCCAACGATCCACCGGGTCCCCAGGCGCGCTGAAGATGCCGTTTCCGAACGGCAACCGGTTGCCAATCACTGGAAAAAGCATGATCGCGCTGCTTGAACCACCAGACATTCTGGCGGGAATCGACAATCTTGAATTCGGCGTCGCTGCGCGGAGCGACGCCGCGCATGGCATAGCGAAAGACGAAGTTTTCCGGCAACGGCAATCGGAAGACCTTGCGAGCGATCACGAAACTAGCGCCTTCCGCAAACTCGAAATCCAGGCGCATGGCCCGTCGGCCATCGATGCCATCATCCTGCGCAATTTCCAGTCGGGCGCCGGGCGAGGTCACAACGCTCCAACCGCTCAGATCCTCGAAATTATCCAGGAGAATCGTTTCGCGGGAGGAGGTTTCAGTCGCGGGAGGAGCCGTCGCCTGATTTGGAGAGGCCACTATAGGCGCAAGGTGGAACAGCATAAACAGGAAAACAGTCAGCGACAGGGCAGACCTTATAAGGGGGAGTGGCATGGGTGAAAGTTGAATTTGGGGCGATGTGGCAACGGGCGGATTAGGCGTCGTCAGCCGTAACCCGCCTTCAAACGCCAGGGTTTTGGCGGGTTACGCTTCGCTAACCCGCCCTACCTATCTATTCTTTTTTCTCCTTGGCCTCTGGAGCCACCGCCGGAGCCGCAGGCTTGGTTTCGCTGACCTCGATTTCCTTGACCTCGATCTTGGCGCCCGACTTCAGTTTTTCCAGATAATCGTTAACCATTTTGCTTTGCAGCATCTGCTGGATCTGCGGCTTCAGTTCATCAAGCGACGGCGGCGTGGCGTCGCGGGTGTCTTCCAGGAGGATGACATGCCAGCCAAACGGCGTCTGCACCGGCTCCTCGCTGAATTTACCCTTTTCCATCTTGGCGACCGCTTGTGCGAACGGCGGCACCATCATGCTCGGGGTAAACCAACCCAGATCGCCGCCATTGGCTGCGGAACTGTCGCTGGATTTGGTTTTGGCCAGTTCGGCGAAATCGCCACCCTTCTTCAGTTCGGCGATGACTTCTTTGGCTTTGTCCTCGGAGTCCACCAGAATGTGGGCCGCCTTGTATTCCTTGCCTTTCATCGCCGCAATGGCGGTTTCATATTCCTTTTGGATCGCCTCTTCGCTAGGCGCATTTTCGCTCAGCATCTGGCGCACCACAGTACTAGCCAGCAGGCTGCGCTTGACGATCTCCAATTGTTGCTTGACTTGCGGATCATCCCCCAACTTCTCCTTATTGGCTTCCTGCACCAGCAGTTCTTCCATGACTAGTTGATCGACCAACGCCTTGCTGGCTTCCGGCGTGTCCGTTTTAGCCCGGTTGCGCAACTGTTGCGAATATTGTTCAAACGTCGCTTTGGAAATCGGCGTACCGTTGACTACGGCCACGGGATCGGGAACGGTGAACACAACCGGTTGAGCAGCAGCGGGCGCGGCGGGCACCGCAGCCGGCGCAGCTTGAGCAGGCGCAGCCTCGGGCTTTTTATCGCCAGCGGCCAGCGCGGTCCCGGCGAACAGGAGCACCGAGGAGAAGGCCAACAGGGGGAAGATCAGTTTATTCGGTTTATTCATCATCATTTCCAGGGACAGACTCGGTTACAGGGTTTAGGGTCGGGTTTCATCGGGGGTTCGGGCCTTGGCAATGCTCAAGGCATGAATTTCTCCGTGCATCAGATCAGCCACCGCCGCATAGACCAAACGGTGGCGCTGAATCAGGGTTTTGCCCGCGAAGGCAGTAGAGACAATGTGGACGGTGAAGTGACCGCCCTCGCGCGCTCCAGCATGGCCGGCATGGGCCGCGCTGTCGTCGATGATTTCCAGCGCATCCGGCGCGAGCGCCGCCCGCAGTCGCTCTTCAATCAGGGCGACCCGCGCGCTCATGCAGGCAATACCTTGCGAAATGGGTAGATATCGACGCCCACGTAAACGCCGGCGGCGACATAAGGATCGGCGTCCGCCCAAACGCGGGCTTCGTCCAGCGAAGCAAATTCAGCAACAATCAAACTGCCCTGGAAACCGGCGGGACCGGGGTTGGGACTGTCAATCGCGGGTAATGGCCCAGCCAGAAGCAGGCGACCCTCACTTAATAGCGCATTCAGACGCTCCAGGTGCGCGGGACGCACGGACAGGCGCTGCTCAAGACGGTTGGGCGCATCGCGGCCCAGGATGGCGTAGAGCATGTTCAGGACTCCTCCGGCGGGGTATCGTCAAGTTTGAGATGGCGACTCATGTAGGCCGCCTGCGCCAGCACGAACACCACAGTCAGGCCCAACATGCCAAACAGCTTGAAGTTCACCCAGGTGTTCTCGTCAAACGTGAAGGCGACATAAAGGTTAGCCACGCCCATAGCGATAAAGAAAACCGCCCAGGCCAGTGTCAGCTTGACCCAAACGGATGCGGGAAGTTCCAATTGTTCGCCCAGCATCCGTTCCAACAGCGTTTTCTGGCCGATGAAGCAACTACCCAGAAACGCCACTGCGAACAACCAGTTCACTACGGTCGGCTTCCATTT
>JAGRHM010000540.1 GCA_020445005.1 Candidatus Competibacteraceae bacterium
GACCAACCCGCAGTGGCGCTCTTTCAAAATCTTGCTGTTGGAGATAACAGCGAGGCGGCGATCAAGAATTGGGTAAAAACCACCTTCGGCGCTGAATTCTCTCATGTGTATGACGCCAAATCTCCCCTTCCCAGCGGCGTGATCAGCCGCTTCAGCATCGCCAAATACGGCGTCTGGAATCGTTTGGAAACCAAAGAAGGCGACGGTCGTTCACTCTATGCTTTGATTGATCTACCCGGCAAAAAGAACTTGTGGGTGATCAATACCCACCTCTCCCCGGAACCTAAACAGCGCCTGGCGCAAGCCAATGATCTCCTGGAACATATTACTGCCGAGACCTCTCAGGATGACTACCTGGTGGTGGGCGGTCAGTTGAATATCACCGATATCAATGATCCCGCCCTGGAAGTCCTCCAAGCTGTGCTGCAAGTGGAAGGCCCGTTGCTGATCAAACAGGAAGATGGCGACGTCTACGACTGGTTGCTGACCGATGCCGACTTAGCGTCATACCGCTTTGCACAGGCCCAATATGCCCAGAACAAGAGCCGGAAATTGCAAAAAGCGCTCGACCTCGAAAGAATTCGACGCGAGTTGTATCGGTTGATCAAGGACTATCGGATCGACCTCTCCGGCTATTTTCAACCGCCGCCGCCAGTCACGCTGGATAATGCAGTCACGGTCGAAGGCGCAGTCTCGCCACAGCTTCTACGCAACCACCGCGAGTATCGGTTTACGCCGACGGGGCCGCCGGCTCTGCGCAGTCTACATATTGAGATGGAAAGCGCTGGTCCCGGCGACGCCGATTTGCAACTGGCCTATTGGTCGAACCAGTACAACCAATGGGTCTTCTACGCCAACCAGGCCACGCCCGGCACGAGCAATGAAAGCGTAACGATCACCAATGGCAGTCTGCTGAACCGCGAGTGGCGGATTCTCGTGGAGTACAGCGGCGGTTCGTCGGCCCCTTATCGATTGCGCGCCTTTTCGGTGTACGACTTGCAACGCTTGCATGGCCTTAATCATCTTACCCGGACAGGAGACATCCCGCCGCCGGGACCGGTCGTCGATGCGCCCCAGCAAAACGTTCAACCGGGCGGCTGGCAATTCTATGCCCTCGATGTACCGGCGAACGCCGCCGACCTGTTGCTGGAAGTAACGCGCACCGGCGCTGGCGAAGCCGATGTGTATATCCAGAAGGATGCGCCGCCCTGGTTTAATAACGCGCTCATCCAGTTGCAGAACAGTAATGTACACACGCTGTCCCTCAACAGCGCCAGCACCCCTCCGTTGAGCGCAGGGACCTGGTACTTTGGAGTACATACTCCTGGCCCCCAGGACGCTGACTTTGATCTGAATACGACGCTATCCTGCTGCGCCGGTCCGCCGCCGGTAATCGGCAGCGATATTCCACTCGCCAATGGCGTACCGCAAACCGGATCGGTCTGGTTTGGGGACTGGCAGTATTACACCCTCACGCTGCCGACGAACGCCACCCACCTGGAAATAACGCTCACCGGTAATGGACCCGGCGACGCCGACCTCTATTATGGCGGCAGCCAGCCGCCTACCCTGGGAGTTACCACGACCAATAGCCGGCGACGCGGCCATTCTCAGGAGTATCTTGCTTACAGCATCGGCTCGCCGTGGGGGCCGCTCCCCGGCCCCTGGCCTCAGTCCGTGTATATCGGCGTCTATGGATACAGCGCCGCCGCCTATGCAGTGACCGCTACCTGGTCCGACCCGGTTACCACACAAACGCTACCGGGCGGCGGACAGGTGTTTTCCATGCAAAACTTCTACGTGTATGACCTCGATCCTTTGGTCTTCGCCATACAGGTTCCGGCGGGCGCTCTTTATCGCGATCTACGCATCGCTGTGCAAACGCCCGATGATGTCGTGCTTTACGTGCGGCGGGACAACGCGCCCGACAAACTCAATTTCGATTTCAGCGCCGGCGTGGCCAATGGTCCCGAGATCATCGTTACCCCCGCCACCACGCCGGCGTTAACTGCCGGGACGTGGTGGTTTGCGGTGTACAGCAATAATGGACGCAGCGACATCACGGAAATTCGCGCCGAGTTGCGCCCGTAATACTCTCTATCCATTTGACGATCGGGTCCGAGCGATCGGACCTTAAGGAGATTCTCATGAAACTTTTCGGCCACGAAGCGCTGAGCAGGGAGGCGCTCGCCCAATTCATCAAGGGCTTACCCCCCAATCTTAAATTTCTCGGTCCTTTACTGACTGAATATACGGTTCATCATGCGCTTAATCGGGATGTGCTCGATGTGATCACCGCCGGACATTGGCGTTCGGGTGGACAAAAACATCACTTCATGCGGGCTGATGGTCAAAGCGAGCGACAGGCTTACGAATTGGGCAAGCGGTGGGTTGCCAGCAACGGCAAAGAAGCCGCCATCAGCTTACGCAAACTGTTTAAGGCCGGCTCAACCCGAAACTTTAATCAGAACTTCGTCGCTGGACCGCTGGGGTATGCTTTTCATGCGCTTCAGGATTCGTATGCTCCAGCCCATGTGACCCGCACGAAAAGAGAGATGGATTTCGTAATCACCCGCATTCATGTCTATGATGAAAAAAATAAGACGGCGCATGGTTCATGGCCTGGCCACGACGAACTGGATCAAAAAGCGTCGGTCAACTGGCGGAACCCTTTAGGCCAGGAAGCGGTAGCCGCCTGTCGCGAGCTGGCTAAGATCGTGGTCGTCTCGGCGCTGGAAAAGACCGATACCGGTTTTGAACGACGCTGGACCAGTCTCTGGCAGACCTTTGTTTCGGTTTTTCTGCTGGAACGACTCAGTGTATAGCCGCTCATGTCAGTTGTGGAGACCACTGCCATTAACTTAAGCGGTGCACAATGCGCACCCTACACCCTCTGCTTACTGCGCCTACCTGCCGAGAGTCATGAGTCTGTTATAACCTTTGCGTAGTTTGCCGATCGCCGCTTTTTACTATTGAATGAAGAGGCCATGAAAGCTATGCCCTAATCCACCCTACACAGAATTTAGCAGCCCTGCCTTTTTCAAAGGGGGGAGGCCCCACAACAGCGTCATTCAACATAAGCGCCGATTGCAGGTTGTGACGTTTTGGATGAGAAACACTGAGGACAATCGTCATCATCAGGGTCATGCAATTGATTGCATTCATCGCAAATCCAAAGCGAGCTTTCGCCATCGGGCAGGGCATAGCGATTATGGTGACCACACGACTCAAGCCAGTTCAAGCTATCAAAGGAAGGGCCTTTCTCGGTACTAAAAATCTGCGCGAGCTGTGCATCATTCAGCCCCAAAATCTCTTTTGCGCCGGCTTCCAGCCAGAGGATAAAGCGCCGCCGGCGTTCAAGCGACATTGTTCTAAAGGCGCTTCGCGACTGTTGCGCACGCATTTCTTCGACCGATAGCGTACTAACACACTCTTGAAGCCGGATCACCACCGCCGCCAAGGCGCGGTCGTTGTGATGGGCATTCTCATCGTCAGATAGCGTATCCAGTGCGGCGCGGGTCGCCGATAGAGCAACATCAAGGTGAGAAATGATTGCAGTAAGATCAGTCTGCATTTTAGCGATTCCTGTTGAGACCCAGTCGGGGCAAGTCATACAAGAAAGACGCCAAGATTGGATTTATGCCAGGGTATTACGTTTTTTTACGTAAATTCTTGCGGTTACCTAAGATTATCGAAGGTCTCATCCTGCGTTGAGTTCAACAACATTTCACTGGGGGATGATCGACTCCACCCACACTAGCGGGTCGCGCCCGCCGAGTCGCTGTTCGGCCGCCGCAACCGCTTGAGCGAGAATGGCTTCCGCGCTCTGCTCGAACTGCTCCCAGACATCAGCCGGAATTTCCTGCCGGACCCGCTCCAGCCAAGAGCGATAACGCTCAATTTTGTTCTGATCCTGGATGGCCACCGCCAATTGCTGGTGCAGCGCCACCGCCGCCAGCGCCGCCTCCATTTCCTCTGCGTTCCCTAGCAATGAGGTTTGCAGTTCCAGGTTGATCAACTGCCCAAAGCGGTCGTCGATGGCGCGACCGATTTGCCGCGACCGTTCGGCGAGCGCCAGCGCCTGATCGGTATGGCCTACCGTCGCTGCAGTGCGGGCTAGATAGCCGAACGCGGCCTGTTCGCCCAGGCCGTCCCGAATTTCCTGGAAAACCGCGAGCACGTCCAGAAACCGACCGAACGCGGCCGCCAGCTCGTTTCGGGCCAGCAGCAACCGCCCCAGACTTTGCAGGCAGTTGGCTTCGCCTAGGCGGGCCTGGATGGCGCGGAAGAGGGGCAGAGCGGCTTGGTAGTGCCGGTCGGCGGCGGCCAGGTCGGCCTGCCGCAGCGCCAGATCGCCCAGCGCTTTCTGGCAGTTGGCTTCGCCCAGGTGGTCCTGGATGGCGCGGTAGAGGGGCAGAGCGGCTTGGTAGTGCCGGTCGGCGGCGGCCAGGTCGGCCTGCCGCAGCGCCAGATCGCCCAGCGCTTGTAGGCAGTTGGCTTCGCCGCCGCGATCCCCCTGCCGTTCGGCGTCGCGCAGTCCTCGTCCCGCCAGCGTTGCCCAGCTTTCCAGGCGATCAAGCAAATTCAGCAGGTTCTTCCCGGCGCTCGCAATCTGCGCCAGCGCCGAACCTCCCGGCGATCGTGTCTCCCATGCGACGACCCAGCCGCTCAACGCCAGCAGCGTGTCTTCCTCCAGCAGCCAGCGTTCCGTCCACACCGGCGACTGATCGCGAATAAGACCCTCATTGCATTGCTCGATGTAATCCGCATACGCTGGCAGCGCCCGGGCGAAATACGTATCGTGCGCCAGCGCCGCCCGTTGCCGCCGGTGTTCGGCGTACCAGTGCAGCGGCACCGGGTAGAACGTCCGCTCCCGATTCCATTCCAGCAGGTGATAGCGGTACAGATGATCGAGCGCCAGGCTGTCCGGTCCGCCGGTCACCGCCAGCGCCACCGGTTCCGGCAGCCCGGCAGGAAACAACGACAGCGCCAGAAACGCTTCCGCTGCGTCCGGATGTCGCCGCCCGAGCACGTCGAAGGAAAAGTCGATGGACGCCACCAGACTGCGTATGCGGTCCTGACTGGCGGACGACAGCGAGTCGAACACGTCCGCCCGCCCGATCAACGCCGGGTCGGCGATAGCCTGGGCTTTCAGTCGTTCCAGCCGCTCCACGATCCGCGACAGCGACGGGTTGCGCCCCTCGAAGTGATGCGATACTAGCCTCCGCCGACAGCGCCGGGATATCGACCTGTATTTCCCGCTCCTGCGTGCTCCCTACCGGCCAGCGGGTCGTCAGCAACACGGCCAGCTCCGGCGCGCCCGCCAGCCATGCGTTTAACTGCTCGCGGAACGCGCTTTGACCGTGCTCGTCCGCCATCATGTCCTCGGTGTTGTCCAGCAGCAGCAGCGTCGCCGGCTCCGCCGCCAGCGCGCCGGCCAGCGCTTCATCGGTTTCCGGCGGCTTTTCCAGACCCAGCCGGGCACCGATCAGCCCGCGCAGAATCCCCGGATTGAAAGTCCGCTCGATCTTGCAGAACACCAGCCGTCGTCGGAAACCCTCTGCCAGCAACCGACGGGTCGCTTCCAGTCCCAGTTCGGTCTTGCCGATGCCCGGCAGCCCGACGATGGACACCAGTCGATGCCCGCGCAGCTTGCCGAGAATCTCCGCCATCTCCTGCGGCCGCTCCAGAAAGGTCGTGCGCCGCGGCGGCAGCGCCACCGTCGCCACCGGCGCCGGGCGCGGTTCGGCAAGCACCGGCGGCCGACCCAGAAACACCGGTACGCTCCAGGCGCCGGTCCCATTCTGATACGCCTTCACGCGGGCGCGGGCCAGCGCGGCGGCTGGATCTTGTCGCTGATGCAACAGCAATTCGTAGAACTGCCCGACCAGCAGCGCGCTGCCCCGCACTGGTAGATTGGCCTGGGTCGCCACCACCGCCGGCAGATCGGCCCCGCTCGGCGCGAGCAACTGTTGCGCCACGCCGGACAGCATGTGCGCCGTTACCTGTGCCGTCCGGCAGGAGCACAGAAACGCCAACTGGACGTTGCGGCACTGTAACTCGTTCGCCAGCCGTTGTGCATCCACCAGATCGAGTTCGCCCTGCGCTCCGTGCAGCGCGATGCCGCCCAGATCCTCATCATGGAAACCGTGCGCCAGGATATGCACGAAGTGGCAGGGCATGGTGGTGAGTGCCCGGCCGATGCCAGTGAGACTCGCCTGCGGGCACACGGTCAGGCGGTCGCCGAACAGCCCGCGCAACGCCTCCTCGTGCGGCGTGGGATCGAACGGATCGCCCGCGCCCGGCGGGCAGGCCCAGGCGAACAGCAGCCGGGGTTGCGGTAGATGCTCGAAGGCGCGCGGCGGCATGCGCGCGAAGCAACGCTTCACCGCGCTGCCGGGACGGGCGAACAGGAAGCCGGCGTCGTCATGGAGCAGTTCCAGCGGCAGCCGCGCCAGCCGTTCCGTACCGGGACCGAAGATCACGGTCAACGCTAGCGGTTGCCCCGCCGCGCTGCTGGCGCTATGGATGCCCTGCCAGGTCTCCCACATTGCGGCGTTCCCGAACAGCGTCGCGAACAGATGCCGGCCGAACGCCTGATGCTGGGCATCGCCGGTGTCGTTGCTGACGTAGGCGCGCTGGAACTCATCCCAGGTTTTGCCGTCCGGCAGGGGCAGAACCGCGTTCAAATTCAGTTCCAGCGCGCCCTGATGGCCCTGGTTGTCGCGCAGGATCAACTGGACCCAGTGGCGGATCGAACTGTCGTCGAGATTGGCATCCAGAAAAATCGGATACGGTTCGACCGGTGCGAACTGGTTCATGGGATACCCTGCCGTCGGGTGGGAGAATCAGCGGTCTTCGTAGTCGCGGAACAGCGCTTCGGCGCGCAGGCGCAGGTCCTGGTCGGAAACGCTTGGCTTGCGCTTGACCCGCTTGAGCGCCTGGTAGACCTGTTCCTGCAATTCGACGACGCGGTCGCGGCCGAAGCGGCGCTGCACGACCTTCAGATAATTATAGGCAGCGTTGCCAATCACGCCGCTGGCCACGGCGCTCGCCAGCCAGAGGGCGATTTCTGTAAAGTTGCTGAGATCGAGTACCGGTTCACGGCTGTTCGAGTCAGTGGTCGGGGGTTGAGCGTTCATGAGATTTTGCCTGCCGGGATTCCAAGTACGTCGTGCAAATGTTGCCGTTTGTGTCGCAAAGATACGTTGTACTAGGAATAATACCATTTAAATGACATTGCAAGAGGCGCTACCGCAGAACCTCCCCCTCACCCTCCTTTGCTAAAGGGGAGAACGGATGCTAAAGGGGAGAACGGATCATTTTCACATGAAAGTACCTAAAATGTTACATTATAGTGTAACGATTCCGAAATATTCTCCAAGCATAATAGGTGGGAGTAGTTAGTTATTGGTTTTTTTAACAAGTCAGCCTACGGGAGAATATATCTTGAATAAGTCTTTCATATCCGCAGCCGCTTTTGCTCTTGCTGTGGGGGTTGCCAGTATGACCGCAGCCTCTGCCGAAGAACTCCGACTGACGGGTTCCGGCGCCAGCTTCCCGTTCCCGATCTATTCTTCCTGGTTCAAGGACTTCAGCAAGCAGACCAAGGGCGTCACCGTTGACTACCAGGCCAAGGGCAGCGGTGCTGGCATCCAGGATTTCGTTAATAACACCGTCGATTTCGCCGCCAGCGACGCGGCGATGGACGACGAGGAAATCGCTAAAGTCAAGCAGGGCGTGGTGTTGTTGCCCATGACCGCCGGCGAGATTGTGCTCTCCTACAATCTCAGCGGCGTCAAGGAACTCAAACTGCCGCGCGATGTGTACGTGGATATCTTCATGGGCAAGATCGAGAAATGGAATGATCCGAAGATCGCTGCGGCCAACCACGGCGTCAAACTCCCCGATGAGAAAATCACCGTCGTCGCCCGCTCCGACTCCAGCGGCACGACCTATGTATTTACCGGTCACCTCAGCGCGGTCAGCGAAGAGTTCAAGAATACCGTTGGGCATGGCAAGACCGTGCAATGGCCGAAAAGCTTTGTGAAATCGCCCAAGAACGATGGCGTCACCGCCACCATTAAGCAGACTCCCGGCGCAATCGGGTATATCGAATACGGCTACGCCATTGCGACCAAGCAGCCGATGGCGGTCCTACAGAACAAGGCGGGTAACTTCGTGGCCCCTGGCGACAAATCCGGCAAGGCCGCCCTGGCCAGCGCTGAGTTTCCGACCAGTACGTTACCTGGTTCCGATACCCCCGACTTACGGGTTTGGGTCTCCGATCCCGCTGGCGATCAGGCTTACCCCATCGCTACCTTCACCTGGATGTTGTTTTACCAGGATCAGGACGACAACAAGGCCAAGGCGTTGCGTGAACTCGTCGAATACGGCCTGACCAAGGGCCAGGCGATGGCGCCGAAGATGGGTTATATCCCCTTGCCGGACAATGTCGTTGAGAAAGTCAGAGCCGCCGCCGCGTTGATCCAGTAATCCCGCGTTTGAT
>JAGRHM010000541.1 GCA_020445005.1 Candidatus Competibacteraceae bacterium
GCATCGTCCTCCGGATCGACTATTGCCAGCAACTGGCCCTCGTCGCCTCTATGGCGTTTCAGTACGCGGGCGATTGCAACCTCGCGTTTGCTGTGCGGAATGGAGGCGTACACCGGCAGACCCAACCGATGCTCGATCTGATCCGGGTCATCGACCGTCACCTGCAACTGGCGGCGCAGAAACACCAACCCCAGCCCCACTACCAAACCTAGCAGCAGGGCGACCGCCAGCACCAACGCCTTACGCGGTTTCACCGGCTCATCCAGCGCCACGGCAACATCAACAATCCGCACATTGCCCACCGTACCCGCCCGGGCGACCCGCAACTCTTGCGCGGTAGTCAGCAGGCCAGCGTACAGCCGGGTGTTGACCTCCACATCACGCGCCAACCCGAGAATATGCTGCTGGGTGATCGGTAGTTTCGACACCTGCGCATCGAGTTTCTCGCGACCGGTCCGCAACCGGCCCAGCTTGGCGTCCAGCGCTTTGAGCAGGGGATGAGCCGAAGTGTAGCGCTGGCGCAGATCATCGCGTTCCTGCTGCAATTTCAGGATTTCGGCGTCGAACTCAACGATGGACTTCAGCACGCTCTGGGTTTCACTGGTCAGATCGACCGATCCTTCCTGCAAACGATAGGTGTTGTAAGCCGCTTCGGCAGTATCGAGTTGATCTTTCAGCAAGGGCAACTGCGTTTCCAGAAAAGCCAGGGTATTTTCCGATTGCGCCGAGCGGCGTTCGACATTCTGGCGCACATAGGTTTGCAGAATCTCATCCAGAATCTGCGTCAACTGCGCCGGTTGCGGCCCCAACAGGCTGATCTCGATGATACTGGAGCCGCGAGTGCGCTCCTGCGCTGAAAGCTGTTCGAGTAATTCATCAATCGCCGTAATGCGCGAATCGCGCCGCAGTATAAAGTGCGTACCGGGCCGCGCCTTCAGCCGGGAAATGAACAAACTCACTCCACCGCCGGTAGCGCGTTCGCCGACCTGGCCTTCCAGCAGACGCTGTTCATCCGGGTCGAACAGCGTGAAGCGGCCAGCCTCACCGGCTACCAGGGTCAAATCTTCTCCCAGCAGCGCCGGTGGCGTATCCAGAGCATCCAGGGTGATTTCTTCGCCACCCCAAGCATAAGTTTCCGCCCCAAGCCAGGGCAGACTGACCCCTTCGCCAGTGTAGTGTCGGGCAATAGCGGCGCCGATCAGCGGAACATACATCGGTTCGGCATACAAATCGAGTTTGAGCCGATCCACTACTTGGCCCAGCACCATGCGCGATTGCAGTAGCTCCAGTTCAGTGGTGACCGGATCGGCCTCATCGCCCTCCAGCATCGGTTTTAATGCAGCCAGCGCGGTTAGACCGCCGCCAAAATTCTGTTCAACTTGCAACAGAGCGTCAGCCTTGTAGATCGGCGTGGCCAGGAACGCATAGAGTCCGCCTCCCAAGCCGGCGATCAGGATGACCGCAAGGAGAAACCATTTGTATTCCAGTAGGATGGCTAGGTACTCGCCCAGGTCAATCTCTTCGTCCAGGGCGTCGAAGGATGCGCGTTGGGCTGGGACTGGCGGCGTGGTTCGTTCAAACGCTGGAGCGTCAGACAGGTCGACCATCAACGCACCGGCGCCCGGAACAGCGGGAAGGTGGTGCCCGTCGTATTGAGCAAGGTCGCAGTGGGCAGGATGTTGGTGATCACCCGGTTCCAGCGCACGACATCCGCGGTATCGACATAGACAATATCGCGAGGCTGCAAGGGAAAGCGATCAGCCAGCAACAGGGCGTCGGGGCTGCGCGAATCAAGATGATAAATCTCCGGTTGATCGATCTGACCGCGCATGACAAAAATCTGTTGCGGGTTCGCCGTGGTGTGCAAGACGTCGCCGGCGTCGCCGATGGCCTCGGCCAGGGTCTTGCGGCGCTTGTTCATGATGAAGGAGCCGGGATTTTGCACTTCGCCCAGCACAAACACCTTGTTGAGCTGGCGATCCGGGACGTTGACGATGTCGCCCGGCTCTAATGGAATGTTCTGGTCCACCGCGCCATTTTCGTACAACGCTTGCAAATCCACCCGAAAGGTTTGGCCCTGACGGGTCAGGGTAATGTTGGCGGGGTCGGCCTGCCCGGTGAAGCCATCAGAGCGGTTGATTGCTTCGATGAGGGTCATTGGGATATCCGTGATCTCGCGCAGGCCGGGCTTGACCACTTCGCCCACCACATAGACCCGCTTGCTACGATAGGCAGCGACGCGCACGTCAAGCTGGACTAATTCAATGAACTTGCTAAGCGGTTGGGTCAACAAATCCCGCACCTCGCGCGTCGTCTTGCCCGCGACCGGCACGATACCGACAAAGGGGTAGAAAATGGTGCCGTCTTCGGCAACCACGGTGCCTGCCTGTTCGGCGTTACGAAACTCGCCGGTGGGAATGGTCAGTTCGGGGTGTCCCCAGACAATGATGGTCAGGATGTCGCCGGGGCCGATTTTGTAGTCGGAAGCAACCGGCTTGGGCAGTTCAGCGGGCGGGCGCGGGGTGGCGGCGCGTTCCTGGGCGATGATTAATTCCGCGGTAATCGGCTGGACCTTGACCTCGGCGGGCGCAGCTTCATCGCCCGGCTTGGGCGGCAGCGTCACCGATGATTCGGTACGCATCTGATAGGTGTTCATGCCTGGCGCGGCGCAGGCGGACAGGAGGAGGGTTGCCGCTAGGAGGCTCGCTGTCAGTCTGAGGGCGCGCGTCGTTGTCCGGGGAACCGGAACGGGTTGGCGGAGATGTTCATACATCAATAACAGCATAACAAATCTATCCGGTTAAGGGGTTCTGGTAAGTTCGGGAACAACTTTAGGCCAATTTACCTGAGATTCTATACCAAAATCGGCGAATGTAACGCTCGTTATGAGCGGTTTAGCAATTTTTATACCACTTCGCAATAGATCCATATCGTTTCTCGATGACAATTAAGCTTTTACCGGAGTGAGCTTGTCGGTGATTCAATAGGTTATCGTCTGCCAGCAGACTTTTGCGCATGGGTATTTGGTATATAATCGCGGGAACTCTATTACGCGAAACAGGACAGACATCTTTCCTATGTTAATTCACAGTCGCAGCCGGTCGAGTCGCCGCAGCCGCAGCCGCAGCCGGCGCATGGTTTTTCTCAGTCTGCTGGCGCTGGTTGGACTCCTTTGGGGCCTGCATGAGCTCTGGCGTCAGGGTCTGCTGCCGGTCAATCAGACTGCCGCCGATGGTTATGAGGTGACTTACACCGCTACGGAGCAGGTCAAGCTCCCTGAAGATGACGCGCCACACCCCCACTATATGGAGTGGTGGTATTACAGCGGACATCTTTGGGGATCCGACCAGCGCCGCTACAGCTTCCATTACGCGCTGTTCGTGATCAACAGTCTGGCCACCTGGACGGTTGCGCACGCTTCATTTCTTGATCAGGCTAGTGGCCGTCACTACACCGCACAGCGGCGCACCGCCGGCAAGCCGACCACCGACCGGCCAGGTCAATTCGCTTTTCAGTTGGGCGACTGGCGAATGGCTGGCGGCGATGGCCGCGACACGCTACAGGTAAATGATCCAAAATTCACCCTGAACCTGTCGCTGGAAAGTCGTGAGCCGCCGGTATTGCAGGGCGGGACAGGTCTGCTGGATTTTCAGCAGGCGGGCTCCAGTTATTACTATTCGCGCCCCCGGATGCGCGCGACCGGCATGGCCGGTCTGCCTGGCCAGATGCAGCAGGTCACGGGTCAGGTCTGGTTTGATCATCAATGGGGAGACTTTCGTCCGGCGGCGCTGGGCTGGAACTGGTTCGCCTTGCAGCTTGATAACGGAGCCAATGTGATGCTGTACGATCTATTCGACCGCAATGGTAAAACTGTTTTGCGCTCAGGTACTTACACCCTGCATGGTGAAACTGTTGTGTTGACGGATGCGGATTTTCGGCTGGCGGCGACCGGGCAATGGACCAGTCCGCAGACGGGCGCAACCTATCCGATGGGCTGGACTATCGTCTTGCCAGCCCAGGGTATTAATGTGACGGTGACGCCGGTGATCAAAAATAGTGAGTTCGATGGGCGAACTACGTCCTATCTGGTGTATTGGGAAGGCGCAGTGACGATTAGCGGGAGCCATCCGGGTCTAGGCTTTGTTGAGCTGAGCGGTTATCTGCAAGAGCCAGGCGCACCTTAAGAGCGCTACACCACAACGCGATAGGTTGAGTTCTCCCTTTGCAACAGAACAGAGGGCAGGCTTGCGACCTCTGCTTGTTTCAAAATGAAATGATGTGAAACACCTCCATTTCAATTTGAAACATCACGTCTTCTCATCGGTTGGAGCGCCGGCCCCTTGCGACAATGGCCTGGCTGGTTTTTCCAACCCGTTCCTGATCGGGTCAGTAACTGAATATTCAAAGCAAATTCTGTTCCACCAAGGGGCTTTTTTCGGGGAATCGCGCTGAGCACCGATTTGAATACAGGCATGGTCTAATTCTTGCTAATAAATTTCGATACGTAATGATTTACGGCCCTTTTAGTGGGTTGGAGAGGCTCTGACTGCACTAAAATAGTGCAATTATCCTAAATTAATGAGTGGTAATCTCGTAAATTTTTCGGATTAACACTAAGTTCATCTACTGTTCTAAAAACTTAATGTGTAAAAAATTTTATATGAATAAACTAATATGATTCAACATCATCCTCCGGGCATTCGTTTTCATCACTCTTTGTCATCAGTCGCGCATCGGTTGATGGATGCGCTGATAATTGTATTAGGCTTATGGTCTTGCGTTGAGATTCTGGGCGTCTCTTGGTCATCTCATTATGCAGCCGTTGCGTTGCTGGCGACGGTGCTATTCATGGTGGGCGCTGAAAGCACAGACCTTTATCATTTCTGGCGGCAGATGCCGGTTTTGTATGTATGGGCGCTGGTCGGGGTAGGGTTGCTGATCGTGGGGTACGCTACCAAAAGCACGAGCGATTTTTCGCGCTTGGCCATGAGTCTGTGGGCAGTTGGAACGCCGCTGGGACTGATAGGCTATCGACTGGCGCTGCGAAAATTGTTGTCTTTTTTGCACATGCGCGGTTTCAGCATGCAGACAGTGGCGATTGGTGGGGCGAATGCGCATGGTTGTCAGTTCGCGCAATATCTGCAGCGCAATCCGGCGCTTGGTTTACGTTTGCTGGGCTTTTTCGATGACCGTGAACCTGGTTATGGCGACGACCGGTTGCCTTCAAACCTACCAGCGCCTTTGTTGGGTTCGTTTCAGGATTTGGTTGAATACGCCTACAGCGGGAGGATTGATGTCGTTTACATCCTGTTGCCATTGAAGGCGCAGGATCGGATTGCGCAGTTGATTCAGCGCTTGGCGGACGCCCCGGTGGCGGTGTATCTGGTGCCGGACTTTTTTGTGTTCGATCTGTTGCACGCGCAGTGGATCAACATCGGTAACATGCCCACGATCAGTATCTTTGAAACGCCTTTGTCGGGGGTCAATGGTCTGGCGAAGCGCGTAGAGGATGTGGTGTTGTCAATGTTGATTCTGGTGCTGATCGCGGCGCCGATGGTGGTTATCGCGCTTGCGGTGAAGCGGTCGTCGCCGGGGCCGGTGCTTTTTAAGCAAACCCGTTATGGGTTGGATGGGCGCAAGATTAATATCTGGAAATTCCGGACGATGACGGTGTGCGAGGATGGCAATCAGGTGGTGCAGGCGCAGCGGAATGATCGCCGAGTAACGCCTTTGGGAGCGTTTTTGCGCCGTACTTCGCTAGATGAATTGCCGCAGTTTTTTAATGTGCTGATGGGACAGATGTCGATTGTGGGGCCGCGCCCACATGCCGTGGCGCATAATGAACAATATCGCAAGTTGATTCCAGGATATATGCTGCGGCATAAGGTGAAGCCGGGAATTACTGGTTGGGCGCAGATAAATGGCTGGCGCGGCGAGACCGAGGTAATTGAGAAAATGCAGAAGCGGGTGGAGTATGATCTCTGGTATATTCGGCATTGGTCGTTGCGCGTGGATCTGCAGATTGTTGCGTATACGGCGTTAAGAGTGCTTTGGGATCGAGAGGCGTATTGAGGGAAAGAAAGAGGCTAATGGGCTGCCGCAAAAGTTTTGACGGGTTAGTGTGCTTCT
>JAGRHM010000542.1 GCA_020445005.1 Candidatus Competibacteraceae bacterium
TCTGGTGAAACTGGCGATAGCGGCCTTTCTGGGGCCTTTCATAGCGGAACATTGGACCCGCATACCACAGCCGCTGCGTCTGGTTATGCAACAAGCCGTGTTCGATGCAGGCGCGCACGCAACTGGCGGTGCCTTCGGGACGCAAGGTTAGGCTTTCACCGTTGCGATCCTCGAAGGTGTACATCTCTTTCTCAACAATGTCGGTGACTTCACCAATCGAGCGGGCAAACAACTCGGTTTTTTCAATCAACGGCAGACGGATTTCCTGGTAATCGTAGGCGGTCAGCACCTCACGGGTGATGGATTCCAATAACTGCCAGTGCGCCGATTCAGCAGGCAGAATGTCATTCATGCCACGAATGGCTTGAAACTGCTTGGTCATGAGTTTGTTCATTTACTCCCCGCCCGCTGGCGGGCGAGGGGTTGGAGGAGAGAACGGTTTAATCGCGATCTAGGGTGAACCGGCTTACGGTGCCGCGTCGCGGTACATAGACCGTGGTGTCAACCAGCCGGTCATCCAGGATGATACGGGCGGCGGGCGCATTGCCCAGTGTGACTTTGAAAGGCGCGGCGCCCGAAAGGGCATGCGTCGTATTGGCGCGCATGAGCCGACTGGTCAATACATTGCCCTCGGCATCCTTGACCTCGACCCAGCAATCATTGCTGAATTCCAGTAGCAGCTTGGTTTCGCCATCGACCATCGTCGGCGCAGGGGAATCTTGCGCCGGTAGTGCAGCAAGGGAGGAGGCGGGCGCGGCAACGGCGGTTTGCACCCCCGGTACGGATAGCAGCGATGCAGGTTGTGCAGGCGCCGCTGGCCCCTGCGGCGTCGTGAAAACCACGGATGTAGACTCCAGCGGTGTTTCTTCCGTTTCTGCAGTTGATTTGGAAGACGGAGGCGTAGCAGGTTGCACATGGGCTACCGGCGGCTGCAACGCTGAATCAGGCGAGGAAAAACGGTCCGGACTGATGGTTTCAACGGATTTGAACTGAAACGGATACTGAACCTGTGTCTTCGCATTCAAGGTGTTACTGGCCGTTTGCTCGGCATCCATGGACCGCTCGTCTGACCATAAGACAGCTAACCGTCCCGGATCCAGGTCGGGCAAATGCTGGATAGCGGCCCAGCCTGCGCCCACGAGCAAGGTCAGATAAAGCAAGCCGCGCAAATCGCGCGCCCGGGTCTGGCGGCGCAATGGATGCACGACCTGGAGCGGCGGCGGTTCTTCACTGACCTCGCCAGCTTGTTGCCGGTAGCATTCGAGTACTTCCTGGTCGGGCATGTCCAGCAAGCGGGCGTAGCGGCTCAGGTAACCGCGCACGAACACGGGTGGCCCCAGACGGGCAAAGTCATCATTCTCGATCGCCTGAATGATGGATGGATTCAGCATCAGGTGACGGGCGACATCGCGCTGTTCAGCGCCATGTTGGGCGCGCGTCCGGGCGAACCAGGCGCCCAGCGATGCGGGATAAGCGTCGACCGGCTCGGTCGGCGGCTTGAAATCGGCAGTGATCTCGTTGGACATAAGCTATTCCGGCTGTTTGAGGCGGCGGGCTTCTTCAGAGTTCGGGTATTGCGCTATCAGGAGGGCGCTGTAGTCCCGGCGTAAAAGCGGGTCGCCATCCTGGGAGGATTCGATGGTAATGCCGAGCCACAGGCTTTGCGCGGTGGGACGACTCTGGCTATGGTAACGTTGCAGAAAAGCGCGCGCCTGCAGCGTCTTGTTCTGGGTTTGGCTCAGTCGGGCCAATTCGAACAGGGCGCTGGCGTTATTGGGATTAATTTCCAGCGCCTGCCGCAGCCAGGTTTCGGCCTGAACCGGATCATTGCGCTGGCGGGTGCAGATCGCCAGACCGGCGTAGGCTTCCGCAGCATTGGCTCCGGCATTGTTTGGATCAGCGATGATTTTCTGAAACTCGTTTTCGCCTTCGGCGGCGCGCGCTGGTTCGCGCAGGCACAGAAAGCGCGCGTAGTTCAGGCGAGCCAGCGTGTAGTCGGGCTTTAGATCAATGGCGCGCCGGTAATGCTCGTCGGCGGGACCATATTCGCGAATTTCCTCGTAGAGCACGGCAATCGCGTTATGCGCTTCCGGGTAGTCATCTTCGTATTGTAACGCCTTGAGCAGCTTTTCCGTGGCGACGTCGTAATGGCCGGACTGCATGTAACCAACGCCCAGCTTGAAATTGGCTTCGGCGACGTTGCGGTTAAATTCCTGCTCCTGGGTGTTGGCGCAGGCCGCCAGCCACAGCGTCAGGGACAGCAGGAGGGGCATGGGGATTGTGGGTCGTCGCATGGCGGTTCTCTCTCAGCCGGTCGCGAGCCGCGCTACGCGCTCCAGGCGGCGACCACGGGCCTGCACCTGGCCAGCAAGCTGGCCGCAGGCAGCGGCGATGTCGTCGCCACGCGTCTTGCGGATCACGGTAGTCAGGCCGTGGGCCATCAGCACCGCCTGGAAGCGGGCGATCGCCACCGGTGCCGAGCAGCGGTAGCGCGCACCCAAGAAGGGGTTGAACGGAATGAGGTTGACCTTGGATGGAATATCGCGGATTAATGCCGCCAGCGCCCGGGCGTGCTGCTCGGAATCGTTGACGCCGTCCAGCAACACATACTCCCAGGTGATGCGGCGATGCGGCTTGTCGGCAATATAGTGCTTGCACGCTGTCAGCAATTCGGCAATGGGATATTTACGGTTCAACGGCACCAGTTCGTTGCGCAACTCATCCGTCGGTGCATGCAGGGAAACCGCGAGACTGACCTCGGAGGCTTCCCGCAGACGATACAACGCCGGCACTACGCCAGCGGTGCTCAGGGTAACGCGGCGCTTGGAAACGCCAAAGCCGAGATCATCCTGCATCAAATCGGTCGCTTTGACCACATTGGCGAAATTGAGCAATGGCTCGCCCATACCCATCAGCACGATATTGGTGATGATGCGTTGGCCATTGCGCTGATCCCCCAGCAGGCGACTGGCCTGCCAAACCTGGCCGATGATCTCCGCGACGGTGAGATTGCGGTTGAACCCTTGTTGCGCGGTGGCGCAAAACGAACAATCGAGCGGGCAGCCGATCTGCGAAGAAATACACAGGGTGCCACGATCCGGTTCGGGAATAAACACCATTTCGATGCCGTTGCCACGGTCCAGCCGGAGCAACCATTTATGAGAGCCATCCCGCGAGGGCTGATCCAGCGCGACTTGTGGCAGGCGAATTTCGGCGCATTCCGCCAGCCGTTCCCGCAACGTCTTACTCAGGTTGGTCATGGCGGCGAAGTCGCTAACCCGCTCGTGATAAATCCACTTCATGAGCTGGGTCACGCGGAAGGGTTTTTCGCCGAGTCCAACAAAGAACGCCTCCAGATCGCGGCGATCCAGATCAAGGAGATTGATCCGTTGTTCGGTTGGGGTCACGGCTATCTTCTCGGGCCAACGGGGCGCAATGGACTTAAAGCGTGCGTGGGCACAAATCATCCTGGCTGAAGAAAAAGGCGATTTCGACCGCAGCGGTTTCCGGGGCATCCGAACCATGCACGGCGTTTTCGGTGATGCTTTGGGCAAAGTCAGCGCGAATGGTGCCGGGAGCGGCCTGTTGCGGATCAGTAGCGCCCATGATTTCGCGGTTCAGGGCAATTGCGTTTTCGCCTTCCAGCACCTGAACCATAACGGGACCGGAGGTCATGTAGTCGATCAGTTGTCCAAAAAATCGGCGCTCGCGATGAATGGCGTAAAATTGCCCAGCGTGTTCGCGGTCGAGGTGAAGCATCCGGGCGGCGACAATGCGCAGACCCCGATCCTCGAACCGACGATAAATCTGGCCGATAATGTTTTTAGCCACGGCATCGGGCTTAATAATGGACAACGTGCGTTCCACGGCCATGCAGGACTCCAGCATACGAGAATGGGGTTGATTGGTGAAACAACGCCCGATGAGCATCGGGCCTTGATCAAGTTTAACGATATTTTAGCGAGACCGGCAATGCAGGTTTCCAAAATCATTGCGCAATCCGCTGATGGTTTAGTCTAGCAGGGCGCTTTCACGATAGCTGTGCGCGCCTTTTAGACAATTTTCCGTAGCTCATACTCAAGAATACCCTCGGCGCCGGCTGCGGTCAGGCGCGGAATCAGGTCGCGCACCTGACCGCTATCGACGACGGTTTCCAGAGCCAGCCAGTCGCGATCGTAGAGATGACTGACGGTTGGCGCGTGCAGGCTGGGGAGCAGACGAACCACCTGGTCGATCCGCGCTGCGGGCACATTCATTTTCAACGCAACCTTGTTACGCGCCGCCAGCGCCGCCTGGGCCAGCAAGGCGATTTGGTCGATCTTGGCCTTTTTCCAGGGATCTTCCAGAGCGGCGCGACTGGCGATCAGCCGGGTGGTCGTGTGCAACAGATCGCAGACGATGCGCAGACCATGCGCGCGGATGGTGCTACCGGTTTCGGTGATCTCGACCGCAGCGTCCACCAAACCCTCGACGACCTTGGCCTCGGTAGCGCCCCAGGAAAATTCCACGCGAGCCTGGATATTGCGTTCCGCCAGATAGCGGCGGGTAAAGCCGACCAGTTCGGTCGCAATGCGCTTGCCCGCCAGTTCCTCGACGGAATGAATGGTGGAGTCGCCGCGCACGATCAACACCCAGCGGGCGGGCTGATCGGAGCTTTTCGAGTAGCTGAGTTCAGCGATTTCCACGACATCCGCCTCGGTTTCCATAATCCAGTCCAGCCCGGTCAGGCCGGCGTCGAGCGTTCCGTTGGCGACATAAGGGGCCATTTCCTGGGAGCGGACCAGCGCGCAACTGATTTCCGGGTCATTGATCGTGGGGAAGTAGTTGCGGCTGTGCGGGCTGATGGTCCAGCCAGCCTGGCCGAATAGAGCGATGGTGGCGTTTTCCAGACTGCCTTTGGGAATGCCAAGCTTGAGAAGTCGCATGATTGAGAGGTCCGGAATCGATAGGGGTGACAAAAGAGCGCGCTAGTTTAACCACACCCAGCCAACGAATAAACTTGCTTCATGAAATTGCAATTTTCGCATTCCTGGAATCTTACTTCTGCTGAAGCCATTGCCCTGCAGCGGAAGTTGCGTCCTCATCTGATTTTGGAGGATCGACTGAAGCCTGTGCAGCGGGTCGCAGGGGTGGATGTGGGCTTTGAGGCGGGCGGTGCAGTAACCCGGGCCGCCGTGGCCGTGTTGCGCTATCCGGAGCTGGACGTCGTGGAAACCGCTTTGGCCCAGCGTCCGACTGCGTTTCCCTATGTACCCGGTCTGTTGTCGTTCCGCGAACTGCCGGCGGTGTTGGAAGCACTGGAACAGTTGCGGGAGTCGCCAGACCTGCTGCTATGCGACGGACAGGGCATTGCGCATCCCCGGCAGTTGGGCATCGCCAGTCATCTGGGCTTACTGGTCGATATTCCCTCGATCGGCGTGGCCAAGACCCGCCTGTATGGAACGCACGACGAGCCGCCGAATGTACGCGGAGCATGGACGCCGTTGTGGGCGGGTGGTGAAATTATTGGCGCAGTTTTACGCACCCGGCCCAACGTCAAGCCGCTGTATATTTCACTGGGGCACCGGATCAGCCTGGATACGGCGATTCGCTATGTGATGGCTTGCTGCACCCGCTATCGTTTGCCGGAAACAACGCGCCATGCCCACCGGCTGGCTTCTCGTAGGTGAGATCAGGTCATTACCCTGGGCGTTAACATGCGGCGCGCCTGTTCCAGGAAATCCGGTTGCGGCAGCAATTCGCTACTGGGAAAGCGCGCAAACAGCATGGTGAAGCGCCGGGCATCCTGACGCAACACAATCTCGTCGAATTCCAGCATGTTCGTGTTGTACAACGAATTCGAGGACATCTTGACATTCATGTGGTTGAGATGAAGAGTGACTCGTTCCAACCGCAGATGTTTTTCCGGTTCGCGCAAGGTGGCAGCGACTTTCGCCAGATGGTTTTCAATGGTGGCGGAACTGATGCGAATGCGCGTCAACTCGGCTTCGATTTCCTGCAATTGCTTTTCCAGCGCGCCGGCATCAGGCGCTGCGGGAACCCGGACTTCCATCAGAGGCTCCAGCGCCAGCGTACTGGCTTTGTAGAGTTGCGCCTTTTTCTGTAGCAACAGGCGTTGCTGTTGTTCCAGTTGCTGTTTGCGGCTGCGCGTGGAGAGCAGGCGTTGCAATGCAATCTCAACCAGGTAATCAAACACCCGGTTCATAGCGTTGCGGCGACTTTCGGCGGCATTGTCGGTCGGCAGGGAGACGCGCGGGTCGTGGAAATTTACCACGGTTTGCGCGACATCACGCCGCGTCAGATCACCGTGCAAATCCATGCCAATCACATTTTTCTCGACCCGCTCCGCCACCAGAACCGCATACAGCGTTTCGGGCAACGGGCCAGGGTTTTGGTCGAGATAGCTGAGCATGCCCTGACTGAAGCTGATGACTTCCCGCAACTGTTCAGGCGAGGCGAACAAGGCGCGCACCCGGGGATCGGTCGTGAAGCTGCGTCGACTGAGTTCGACCGCCGGGGGAAACGTGTCGACAAAAGCAACGACGAACGCAATGGCCTGCTCCACGGCGTCGCGCAATTTGCGCTGATAGTTTCGCACCGCGCGCAGGCGCGGATCAGTGCCATCCACGACCCGCTCAATCGCTGAGCGAATCAACGCTTCATCAAACTTGCCCGGCTTGCTGGGGGCGGTGGTGAAAATGGATTGCAACAGGCGCAATACCATGCGAGTTCAGCTCCTCTCAGGGTCATCTTTTTGAGGTCAGTACTGTTTATGCGAGTATAGAAGCTAATCTGTTTTGTTCGATGGTCTGGCTCTCTAAGGATCATCAAAAACAGCATCAGCGATTATCGGACGTCATGGGAGCAAAAATTAATGCCGGATTGGACACTGATCACCCTGACCGGGGCGCTATCCATTGTTTTTGTGGCCTGGGCGCTCATCCAGATCTTCCTTAAAGGTCCCAGTCTGCGAAATTATGATCAATCGCTGCCAGATTCGCGCATCGGGTCGCGGAACCACGCCAGCTCGGAACATCAAGAGGTCTTGCGCCGGCTGGGACAGGCGCAGACTGAAATTCGCGCCGCGTCCAGAAAAGAATGGCTGCCCACCGTCCGCAAAGTGATGGCGCGCGGTTTTTTCGAACCGCCTCTGCTGGTCAGCAACTCGGGATACCAAGTTCGGGAGGTTGATGCCGGTGGCGTCCCTAGCGAGTGGGTGCTGGCCCCCGACTCTGACCCGGATCGCCGCTTACTTTATCTGCATGGCGGCAGTTTCATCAGCGGGTGCCCGCATGGCCATCGGGTCATCACCACGCAACTGGCCCGAGTTACCGGGGCCTCGGTGCTGGCGCTGGATTATCGGCTGATGCCGGAACATACCCGGCGGGATTTGATCGCAGATTGTCAGACCAGCTATCGTTGGATTCTCGACCACGGTCCCGAAGGACCAGCGCCCATCCGGGAATTATTTGTCGCTGGTGATTCGGCGGGCGGCGGTCTGGCGTTGATGCTGATCGCCTGGGCGCGCGACGAAGGGTTGCGCGCGGCTAACGGCGCGATCGCGCTCTCGCCCGGCGTTGATATGACCTTTTCCAGTCCTACCCTCAAGAGTAATATCCCATCTGACTGGATGCTTGGTCCAGGTCTTGGTAAATTCATGAAGATTCCTTTCTCCATTCGCCTGCTCATTTTCTGGGCTATCAATCGCATGAGGCCGCCGCATCCATTGATTTCGCCGATTTTCGGCGATTTGTCGGGACTGCCGCCAATTCTGGTGCAGGTCAGCGAAGCCGAGATGATGCTGGGCGACGCCCGCCGCTATGTGAACAAGGCGCGTGCCGCCGGAACCCAGGCGAAGCTGGAAACCTGGCCGGGTATGCTGCATGTTTGGCATTTGTTTGAACCGATTCTGCCGGAAGCGCAGGAGGCGTTGGAACGGATCGGGCAATTCGTAGCGCGCTGCTCCGTCAAATAGTCAAAGAGTCACCCAGTCCATCCACGCTTCAACATCAGGCCGCGCCAGCAACCGGCGGGCAAACTCGATGGCCGCCGCAAGGTGAGTTTCCGCCGTCACGCTTAAAGGTTCGCCCAACGCAAAGCGCTCGCCACGAATCGCCAGTTGAAAGGCGGGCGGCGGTGGCGTGTGGTTAATTTGTTGATAGACATGCAGGACCGCAGGCGGCGACAGCGCATGACTGGTGTAGCTGGTATCCCGCGCCGGTTGCAAC
Source organism: Candidatus Competibacteraceae bacterium (assembly GCA_020445005.1). Taxonomy (GTDB): domain Bacteria; phylum Pseudomonadota; class Gammaproteobacteria; order Competibacterales; family Competibacteraceae; genus UBA2383. Next base: position 8,229 of record JAGRHM010000542.1, read on the forward strand.
TGGGTGAACTGATACGGGGCCGGACAGGATATGCTGGCGTCGACAAATAGGGCCAACGTCCGACCCTCTAGATCGACCGCATGTTCGATTTGCAACTGGAAGTCGGTTAGCAACTCAATGTTCCCCCAGTCGCCGCGTTGTTCCTGCTCAGCCGCCAAGCGTTCCAGAAACAGGGGACCCAGCGCATCATCGCCCCGACTGGGGTTGCCAACGGCCAGCATCAGGATCGTTTGCGTCAAGATGACTTCCTCCTGATCAGTGAATTGGCGCGCGTACTGTTGGAAAAGGCGGGTTCGTGTTTCAATGCGGTAGAATCTTGCCTGACAGGCCCTGTTTCTGATGGAGGGTATTATGACAGCAACGGCGCTGAAAGCCCCAACCCCGAAAACGCCTCTCCCTGCGCTGGCGGAGGTCATTTACCCTGACAGCGACGGCCAACCGATGGCGGACAACACCCGACAATTCGACTATATCGTCATGATTCAAGGCGGTTTAGCCGCAATGTTCGCCGACCGGCCCGAGGTATTCGTCGCCGGCGACCTGCTCTGGTACCCGGTGGAAGGTCGCCCCGCTATCCGTATCGCGCCGGATGCCCTCGTGGCGTTCGGTCGCCCGAAGGGTTATCGCGGTTCGTACATCCAGCACCGCGAAGGAGGCATCGCGCCGCAAGTCGTATTCGAGGTGTTGTCGCCGGGCAATACCCCGGCGGAGATGAGAAAGAAGCTCCAGTTCTATGACCGCTACGGCGTGGAGGAGTATTACGAATACGATCCGGACCGCGGAACGCTGCGAGGCTGGCTGCGCCGGGAGGGCGGGTTGCAGGCTGTCGATCCGCTGCACGACTGGGTCAGTCCGCGCCTGGGCATCCGCTTCGACCTGGAGGGCCTCGATTTGGTGGTGTATCGCCCGGATGGGCGGCGCTTCGAGACCTTCCTGGAACTGGAACAACGCGCCGAAGCCGAACGCCAGCGCGCCGAGATGGAGCGGCAAAAGGTGAGCGTCGAACGCCAGCGCGCCGAACGCTTGGCGGAACGATTACGCGCTTTGGGGATCGATCCAGACGAGGAGAGGTAAAACTGGCGATCCGCGATCCGTGACCGGTGGGCGGTTCTGTCATTGCTCGCTGCGCATACACGGATCGATCCAGGCCCGGAAGCGTCCACCCGTCTGCACCCGGAACCCGGGCTGCAAGGTAATCCGCGCGCCCGCTCGCAGCGTCGCAGCACCGGCGGCGCTCACCACATACGTCGAACCAGCGGTAATGCTGCTGCAGGCTGTGTGTGTCACTGCGGCGTTCACTGTCGTGTTTTGCAGCGTCAGTTGGTCGGGATATGCGCAGGGTGTGCTTCTGATATGGATCGTTTGCCAATCGTTCAATGGGCCTAGCATACCTTGGCCATTGATGGCTATTCTCCCATCTGGAACCCAATTTGAGCCACAGTCTGATGGATAAAAATCATAGCCCACTCTAACCAGACCCTTTCCTTAGAATGCGCACCTGTATGGAGCCGTTCCATGATAAAGAGCTGGCGGATTGGTCAATCATGACGCAACGACTCCATGCATGAGTCGTTTTTCCTTTTTCCGACAGTTCAACTCTAAGCGAGGGTAGATGCGATTGAGGATCGATAATACTATTGTCAATAGTCCAGTTGCCAGGATCGTCCTTGCACGAAAAACCGTCGCCAGGTCCACACTCCAGATAGTTAGTGCAAAAAAGGTCTTCTGCTTCGCACATATTCCTTCCGGCATGTCCGTCAACATTCAAATCCCACCAGTCCCTGAAATCTCTTGAAAAAATTTGCTCGGCGATATCGATTTGATCGCCTTGTTGGGATTCCGTGTATAAACGCGGCGATGTAAACCAAACTGTGGTGGGTTCAAAAGGACTGTTGGATTCGAGCCAAAAGAAAAGCGATTTAGGTTGTTCAATAGACCTGCTCCGAAATATGTAGCA
>JAGRHM010000543.1 GCA_020445005.1 Candidatus Competibacteraceae bacterium
TGCGTTCGTTCATTTCCCGCAAGGCGGTCGACATCTGATAGCTGCGAAAGAGCAGCTTTTCCAGATCATCGGTCTGCCAGAGTTGGTCGGTGTTGATTTCCGGACCGTTGTCGCTCAACGATACGGCGCACCACTCAGGAATCCGATAAAGCAGCACCGATTCCCGGTCACTGGCCAGGCAGAGCGTTACGCCCACTTCGTATTTGCGTAGCACTGCTACGACTTCGTCAAGACAGTGCTGCATTTCCACGCTGGGCCGTTCGCCGGTTTGTTGAACATCATCCTCGTTCATAACGGCGGACGGTTCTTTGTTTACCCTGCTCATGAAATTTGCCTCCTGTCGTCGGGATCGGAAGATTTAACACGGCGACAGGCTCTCTTGGTCGTTTACCCCGAACCGGTTTTTTCCTATGCGTAACCTGTCGCAACTCAGTATAAACGTTTTCCGCGGTGTGCTGGCCCTCTTGCTGCTCAATTTGGCGTTGACCTTTCAGAATCGCTGGCCGACCGCCGGAGTGCGCTGGGTTCTGGAGTTCTCTCTTGATCTGATCGTATTGTTGTTGGCGTTGGCGCTGATCATCGCTTGGCGCGGACCGTTAGGCCGCTGGGGCCGAGGTTTGTTGCTTGGCGGTGCGGTCATCCTGGTGCTGGGGCGTTACATCGACGTGACCACGCCGGCGCTGATGGGGCGTGCCATCCATTTGTACTGGGACAGCCAGCACGTTCCCCAGGTTGCAGCAATGTTTCTGGACAGCGTGCCCGTCTGGCAATGGATGATAGGAGGATTGGCCTTGCTGGTCGGGTTCGGCGTCATGATAATTATACTACGCTGGACGCTCAGCACGATCCTGGCGATACTCGAACAACCGGTTGGGCGCTGGATTCTGGGCGGATTGGCGGCAATTTTACTGGCGGCATACAGTGCGGGCCGCTTGAGCGTGCGCTTGCCGACCGAGCATTACTTTGCATTGCCGGTGACCCCGGTACTGGTTGAGCAAGTCCAGTTGACGCTGGAGGCAACCGTATTGCGCAATCAGGGACGCATCGCTGTGCAACCGCCGCTGCCGCCTTCCAATCTGGGCCGGTTGCAGGGTGGCGATTTACTGGTGATGTTCTTTGAATCCTATGGGGCGCTGGTGTTCGACGATCCTCGCTTTGCTAAACCGTTGACCGGCGATTTCGCCGCACTGGAGCGGGCGCTGGAACAGGCGGGCTGGCGGATAGCCTCCGCGCGGGTGGAGTCGAGCACCTTTGGCGGGTTGTCCTGGCTGGCGCATTCCAGCTTGTTATCGGGATTGCGTATTGCGGATCAGGGAGATTACCGGGAATTACTCGCCACCGACCGGGCGACTCTGGCGCAATCTTTCGCGGCTGCCGGGTATCGAACGGTGGCGGTCATGCCGGGACTGCGGTATCCGTGGCCGGAAGGACAATTTTACCGGTTCAATAAGATTTATAATGCCGAAGGATTGAATTATCACGGCCCTGCTTACGGCTGGTGGGCGATTCCTGATCAATACAGCCTGCACCGGATTCACCAGCTTGAATTGGAACCTGTAACCGGTCGCTCGCCGCGTTTCATCTTTTTTCCGACGATCAACAGCCATGCGCCTTTCGCGCCTCTGCCGCCGTATCAGCCGGACTGGAGTGTTTTCGATGCAACGGTGAGTCAAGGGGCGGCATCCGGGGCGACCGGGTCGGTTGAACTGAATGAGCGACTGGATGGGGCGGCGCTGGCGGCGGCCTATATCCAGAGTGTTCGCTATAACCTCGCCGTGGTGGGCGGCTATCTGCGTCAGTATGCGTCACCCACCACTTTGCTCATAGTCGTAGGCGATCATCAACCGCCGGCGATTGTGGGGGGGCGGGACCTGTCCTGGCAGACCCCGGTGCATCTTTTTTCGCGCGATCCGGCGTTGCTGGAGCGTTTCGTAGCCCGGGGATTCCGACCTGGAATGCGACCCGGTTCTGAGGTGTTGGGCGGCATTGAGGAGGTGGGACCATTGTTGCTGGAGGTGTTAAACGGAGCAAACCTGGATTCCGCTGCGCTCCATCCAGGCTACGTGAACCAGAGAAGACCATAGCCATACCTGGATCCGCTACGTTCTATCCAGATTCCATAAACCTGGACAGTGATCGGGCATCACGAGCATTCACCCATGCTGATTACCCCCGCCATTATCGCTTTGCAACTGATCGCGCTGAGCGTGACCGGCACGGTGCTGCTGGCCAGCGGCTTTGCCTGGCAGATTCTGCGGCGCTGGAACATCGCCAGCGGCAGCGCATTACAGATTCGCCTGGAACGGCAAACTTACCTGATTTCTACTCTGCTCGGTTTTGCGCTGGGCGCGGAATTGTTGTCTCTGCTGCTATTCGTCTATACGGCGGAAAGTCTGTCCAGTCAGTTCGTCGGGGCGATGTGCGCGACCGGGGTGTTGAACGCCAATCCGTTTGGGTTCCCCACCCTACTGCTAAAAATCATCATATTTTTCCTGGCAACGCTTTGGCTGGCGCTGGATCGAGTGGATCATCAAGGTTATGACTATCCGCTGGTCCGGGCAAAATACGGATTACTGTTGGCTATCGCGCCGCTGACCGTGTTGGAAAGCGTATTACAAACCCATTATTTCCTGGGCTTGGAACCGGAAGTGATCACCTCTTGCTGTGGCTCATTGTTCAGCGCTAACCAGCAAGGCGTCGCGGCGGAACTAGCCGGATGGCCGGTGCGTCCGGCATTAGCGGTATTTTACGCAACAGCGGGATTATCATTAATGATCGGTCTGGCCTTCCGGCGCTGGTTATGGCTTGGACCGTTGTTCACTGTTAGCAGCCTCCTGAGTTTTGGCATGGCCATCGCCGCGATCATCGCTTTCATCTCGCTCTATGTTTATGAAAGTCCGCATCATCACTGCCCGTTTTGTTTGCTGAAAGCCGGCTATGATTACGTCGGTTACGCGCTTTATCTACTATTGTTCGTCGCCACGGCCGCCGGAATCAGCGCCGGAGTCATCGCGCCGTTTCGCCAGATCGCCAGTTTGCGAACCGTGATTCCCGGTGAAATTCAGCGCCTGACCTGGCTGGCGCTGGGCGGATCAGGTCTGTTTTATGGGCTGGCGACCTGGCTGATATTACGATCCCGTCTGATGCTGCTTTGATCATCATGCGCTTATTACAAGTTTTCTCTTATTTGCTGCTGGGCTTGCTCTTGGCCGCCTGTGATCCGGGTTTACCCACCATCCGGAATGGCGACCCGGCCCCTGCCTTCACCCTGGAACGGTTGGACGGGTCGCCCCTGCGCTTTCCTGAACAATACCGGGGACAGGTGGTTGCTCTGCGTTTTTGGGCGGACTGGTGTCCGTATTGCTACGGCGAAATGAAGGCGCTGGAGCCAGTCTATCGCCGTCGCCACAAGGATGGCTTCATCATTCTCGCCGTCAATGTCATGCAACCGCCGGAAACCGTGCAGCGTTTCGTTGACGAACTGGGCCTGTCCTACGACATCGCGCTGGATCGTCAAGGCGAGGTGATGCGTCTTTATCAGGTCATGGGATTACCGGTTACGTTGATCATTGACCGACAAGGCGTCGTCCGCAGCCGGATCATTGGCGGATCGCCGCCGGAGGCGCTTGAGCAGGCTATCGCCGGTTTGTTATGAGCATTCTCAATCCGCCGAGTCCCTCTTTACCTTACAATTGCAGTTCTCCCCATAACTCTATTGAAGGTCATGCCATCATGAGCGATCCCGCGCAGGCTGAACGCCGCCAGGTTCTCCGTTTTCTCGCTACGGCTGGCGCAACCACTGGCCTTGTGGCCCTGACTTCCCCAGTTACCGCTGCATCCTGTGCACACGATGGGACTCCCTTACAGTTCACGCCAAAGACTGCGCCCGACCCGAAGCCGCTGG
>JAGRHM010000544.1:0-4668 GCA_020445005.1 Candidatus Competibacteraceae bacterium
AGGCCATGCTGGTCATGAATGGCGATGCCCAGGCTAATGATCCGACTGCCCCTTCTCAACTGGGAATCTGCACCTCTGGTAATAAGCTCCCCTGCAACTTGTCCGACAGCGTGGATATGTGGCAACTCAACGCCACCTATAAGAACGGTCCGTTCTTCGCGGGCTTGGCTTACATGGCGCTGGAGGGTCCCGGATTTGGTTCGTTCTTCAATGATCCCGCGAGCTACCCCACTGTTGCGGCGGTCCGCGCTGGAGATAGCCTGGGGGGCGTCAAGTATACCCGTCCTACTTGGGATGGCGATCAGTGGGGGCTGGCCTTTGGCTATAACGCGGGTCCTTTCTCGGCCAGTCTGAACTATGAAGATGGTGATGTGAACCCGCTGTATTTTGGCGATACCCAGAATATCTATGTGACGGGTTCCTATACCTTCGGCAACAACATCATCCGGGCCGCTTATGGCTTCATGAGTCCCGACAAGGGCAATGTGCCGCTGTTTGCTAGCCGTGGCGCCAGCTTGGTGGAAGTGGGCACTCTTAAGCAGGATGATATCAACAACTGGGTATTGGGTTACCAGTATAACTTCAGCAAGCGCACCCGCGTTTGGGTTGAGTATATCGGCAGCGACACGGATAACGATCTGTTCGGTCAGCAGCAGGCGGTTTCTATCGGTACCCGCCATGACTTCTGATCCTCGCTGCTGATTGTTTATAGCGCAACAAGCGGACGCCTCCGGGCGTCCGTTTGCGTTTGTGGCGCTGGAAAATAGGTCGGTTGATGTTGATTGTTGTTATTGTAATAATAACTGTATCTTTGCGGGCTAACAGTTGCTTTTTTGCCGCAAGGCGTATATAAAGAGACTCAAGGAAGCTTTAAGTTCGTTTTCCCATCAAAGCCGATCATTGATCGGAAAGCAAATTCAAGGCATTGTTGATTAACTATTGTTTATAGGAGTTTCGCCATGCAAAAGTCTCTTCTCTCTCTGGCCGTTGCCGCCGTGCTTGCCGCTCCGTTGGCTGTCCAGGCTGATACGATTCTGTATGGGTCCGCACGGGTGTCGGTGGATTATGTTGATCCAAAACTGGATGCGGTTAGTAAATTCTTTGGGGATCCGGAGCCGGATAGTAACTGGGATGTGGTTAACAACTCATCGCGGTTAGGAATTTTGGGTAGTGAGGATCTCGGTGGTGGCTTAAGCGCAGTCTATCGGTATGAATTTGGCGTTGATGTGACTGAAGGTGATAATTTTGAAAGCAATCGCCCTAAATTTGTGGGATTGAGAGGTAACTTTGGCACCTTGACTATTGGTACGAAAGATACTCCGTATTATAACGTGGCGGGTATTGTTGATACATTCAACTCTAGTAAGACATTCGGCGCAGATGCTTGGTTAGGTGGATCATTTAATGGGTTTAAATACAATCAGGAGCTTTTTAGTGTAGGCGGTTCTCGGGGAGAATCAACAGGTTTGCCATCTGGTGATTTATTTCGTCTTGAAAACAGCGTTTACTACATAACGCCAGAATTCAATGGCTTTAGCGCCGAAGCCATGCTGGTTTTGAATGGAACACCGAATGGCAATACCGATCCCGGCTTTGTCAATGAACCCGCCTATTCAGATAACATCGATATATGGAATGTTGCCGCTAAGTATAGCAACGGTCCCTTTTTTGCGGGCGTTAGCTATATCAAGCTTGATGGGAACAATGTGTTCACGAGTGGATTTTTTGAGGATCGTGGAACCCAATTTTTTCAAAGTAACAAGTACGATATAGATATGGATCAATGGGTTTTAGGTTTGGGTTATGCATCTGGTCCATTCAGCGTAGGTTTGATCTACGAACAGGGCAATTTCAACCAAAATGGTTTCTACGGTAGCCAGATAAAAACCATTCGAAGAGTCGATAACGGTCGCGTCACCGCACAATACGATGTGACGCCCAATAGCAACAGTGACGCGAAAAACTGGTATCTGACCGGTTCCTATGCCTTTGGCAACAACATTATTCGTGCTGCTTATGGGCAACTGGATACTGGTATCGATCAGTTTGTTGCCACTTTCAATTCGCGCGGTCCCGTCGATGTGGTCCGGGTTGACGACAAGATCGACAACTATCTGCTGGGCTATCAATACAACTTCAGCAAGCGGAGCCTGATTTGGGCTGAGTATATTGGCCGCAATGCCGACGGGTACTTGTGGGGCGACTCAAACGCCTTCTCCATCGGCACCCGCGTCGACTTCTGATTTTTCAGGCCTGGGCAAACAACAGGCGTAAGGGCGACGGGCGCTGCCGCAAGGTAGCGCCCGTTTTTTTATCTGTATTTCTGATCAGGATTTCGGACTCAAACCCGCCTGTTTGCAAATTTCGTTTGCCGTGATGCGATCGAACTGCCGATGGCGTTTCACAGGAATCGCTTTTTGACCGTTGGTATAGATGGAATGATTAGCGCCTTCGCGGAGTAGGCGGAATCCATTGGCTTCGAGATGCTTCACCAAGTCACGCCGACTTACGGACAAGGTCAACCTCCACAGGGAGTTGTTCAAACAACGCACTGTGAGGAGGTATTTCCTTACCGAGTTCCTGGTAGGCCAATACCATCTCGCGTAGCGCGTCACGGAGCAGGATTCTGCACTCATCAAGATCCGCGCCCTCCGTCACAACTTCCGGCCATTCCATGAGTTGCCCCATATAACCATGAGCCAATCGTGTGTATTTCGCTGTGTAGTTATAAAGCATGTCATTGGCCTCCAGTTGTGATTTTACAGATCATTTCAGCACCTTCACGTAGGTGGCGCTCGTTTTTTTACCACCGCGACCGACAGCGTTATTCCTTTGCCGGTCGCCGGGCAGGATGCGGCTGTTTCCGATTAGTTCGCACCCACTCGGTCAACAGGGCGCCCGTAATTCCAGGCAACAACCGACTTTCCGGCGCATCCCGATAGTTCGCGCCGTCCAGAAGGTGAATAGTCACCATACGGCCATCGTGCCACCAGATTTCGGTCACCCCAAATGCGGCGAAAATCGGCAACTTGTTCAGTGAATGATGGGTGATGTCGATTTCGATCACCAGTTCCGTTCCGGCGCCGGATCGACGGTCAGATCGATTTCGTCGCGGGTGCTGATATGTTCGGCATGAGCAAAGTAGAAACAGGCATCCGGCTCAAACCCTTTGGCCGCATCGGCCCGCCGAAAGGTCGTGGATCCAGCCCCTTCGACAACCAGGCCCCGTTCTCTGGCAATTAATTCCACCAGGGTGGAGAGACGGTGTTTGAGACGCTCATGTTGCAGAGAAAGAATCATAATTTCCAGCGATCCCTGGTCATAATTCAAGTGCGCGCCACTGCTGCCCTGCTCGGCCAGCAGGCGCTCGTAAGTGTTCCAGGAGATGTCATTTAAAATGACATGCTGATCGGATAATGGATTCAGGTTTATCATGGGCATCGGATTCCTCAAGATTAAGGATTATTTCAACACGCGCACACCATCCGCCATTCCCAGCAACAACACATCCGCTGGCCGTCGGGCAAATAATCCAACTGTCACCACGCCAGCGACATTATTCAACTCCGCTTCCAATTTGGACGGTTCCAGAATCGCCAGGTTATAAACATCCAGGATCAGATTGCCGTTATCCGTGATAAAATTCTCCCGCAGCACCGGCTGACCACCGCGTTTCAGCAGTTCACGTCCAACATAGCTGCGCGCCATCGGGATCACTTCAACCGGCAAGGGAAACGTTCCTAAGACATCGACGAGTTTGGACTGATCGGCAATACACACAAACCGCTCGCTGGCCGCAGCCACGATTTTTTCCCGGGTCAGCGCGCCACCGCCGCCCTTGATCATTTGCAACTGACGGTTAATCTCATCCGCTCCATCGACATACAACGGCAACAGCCCGGCAGCGTTCAAATCCAGCACGGGAATTTTGCAGGCTTTCAAGCGTTGCGTCGTGACCTCGGAACTGGATACTGCGCCTTCAATCCGGTGCTTGATCCGCGACAGAGCCTCAATAAAATAGTTGACCGTTGAACCGGTGCCGACGCCGATAACCGTGTCATCTTCGACATACTCCAGGGCCGCTGCCGCGGCGCGCTTTTTCATCTCATCGCTGGACATAGCGGTCTTTTCTCCTGAGTCTTTCAAAATTATTATGCATGACTACATCAAAAAAATTCTCACCGCCCGCGTCTACGACGTTGCCATCGAATCGCCGCTGGAGGTGGTGAGCCGCCTCTCCCGACGTTTGAACAATCGGATATTGCTCAAACGCGAAGACCTCCAACCGGTGTTCTCCTTCAAACTGCGCGGCGCATACAACAAGATTTCCAAACTGCCGCGCGAGGCTCTGGATAAAGGCATTATTTGCTCGTCAGCCGGCAACCACGCCCAAGGCGTTGCCTTGGCTGCGCAAAAATTGGGTATTAAGGCCACCATCGTCATGCCGCGCACCACCCCGGCGATTAAAGTACAGGCCGTGCGCGATCGCGGCGGCAAAACTGTGCTGCATGGCGATACTTACGATGAAGCCTATCAGCACGCCCGACAACTGGAGGCGGACAAGGGTCTGACCTTCATTCATCCGTATGACGATCCCGAGGTTATCGCCGGCAATGGCACCATCGGCATGGAAATTCTGCGTCAGCATCCCGATCCCATCGAAGCCGT
>JAGRHM010000544.1:4835-8381 GCA_020445005.1 Candidatus Competibacteraceae bacterium
GGCGTAGCCGTCCGCCAGGTGGGCGAGGAAACCTTTCGCCTGGCCCGGGAACTGGTGGATGAAATCATGATCGTCTCCACCGATGAGATCTGTGCGGCCATCAAGGATATTTTCGATGATACCCGCTCGATTGTCGAACCGGCGGGAGCACTGGGCGTGGCCGGAGTGAAGAAATATGTGGAGCGCACCGGCATCACGGGTGCGAATTTAATTGCCATCAACTGTGGGGCCAACATCAACTTTGACCGGTTGCGCCATGTCGCCGAACGGGCCGAGTTGGGCGAACGGCGCGAGGCGCTGCTGGCGGTGACGATCCCGGAGCGACCCGGCAGTTTTCGCAAGTTCTGCCAAACCATCGGCAATCGCTCCATTACCGAATTCAATTATCGCTACGCCGATGCCCAGGAAGCGCAGGTGTTCGCCGGCATTCAGCTCACCGAAGGCAAAGAGGAGAAGAACCGGATCATCGACGCCCTGCGCGAGCAGGATTATCCGGTGATCGACATGAGCGACAACGAAATGGCCAAGCTGCATGTGCGTTACATGGTCGGCGGCCACGCGCCAGGCATCTGCGATGAAATTCTCTACCGGTTCCAGTTCCCGGAACGGCCTGGCGCTTTGCTGAAATTCCTGACCGGCATGGCGCGGGGCTGGAATATCAGCCTGTTCCATTACCGCAATCACGGCTCGGATCATGGCCGGGTGCTGGTCGGCATCCAGGTGCCAGACGCGGAGCGTCCGCAGTTCCATCAATACCTCCATGAACTGGGCTATCCCTTCTGGGAAGAAACGGAGAATCCGGCTTATCGGTTGTTTCTGGATGGGCGGGGCTGATTCATTTGCATCCATTGCTGGCGAACACGCACCGATTTCTCTCGGTTATCGCTACGTCCAAGGGTACATCCCAGGGTTGCCGAATGAGCGCGTCGACCTGTTGAAACGCATAAGCCAGTCCGAGCAGTCGGGGACGGCGACCTTGCCAGCTTGGGTCCAGCAGGAACGCGAAACTGCGGTCATAAAATCCTCCGCCTATGCCCAAGCGCGTTCCAGCGGCGTCGAACGCCACTAATGGCGTTAATACCCAGCCCATATCGGAAGGCTGCCGCCATTCAGTGGGAGAAACTTCGGGTTCGGGGATGTTGAAACGATTGCGGCGCAGCGGAGTATCGCATTGATAAGGGGCGAACTGCAGCACATCGCCCGCCAACACCGGCAGATAGACCGGTTTACCCGCGGACCAGGCGCGCTCCAGCAACGGCGCGGGATCAAGTTCGCCCTGACAGGCCCAGTAACCGGCAATCGTTGCTACGCTAGCAAAATCCGGTTCATCAACCAGTTGCTGAGCAACGGTTAGCGCCGCCTCCTGCCGTTCGGCAGCAGACAAGGCGCGACGTCGAGCGCGCAAGGATTGGCGCAAAAGATCCTGGGGCAACACCGGGGTGGGCACGCTTGAAAAGAAAAACGGGCAAGCCGCCCGTTCCAGAAGTTAAAGAGGGCGTCCTCCGCCTGTGCCGTCTCGGACCTTGCCCTTGAACCACGGCGGTTCAAGTGGGGAGCAGCGCGATGCATCAGGCTTTCCACAACGCGGCAGACATGCACACCTGCACCAGCAGCCGCGCCCCTGGGTATAATCAATTAGGATCAAGGGGTTACCCAGTCCACTACTCGAGCACCGCAGAGAACGCCCGAACCGAAATCGTTCGCGTACTAAAGATTATAGCGCAATTAACGCCGCCTTGCTAAAGCACAGCGTCAACTTTCTGCAATAAATCCCGCACCTGACGGCTGATGATAGCTTCCGCTTCCGCCGTATGGCGTTGCTGCTGAAGTAAATCATGGCTGAGATTCAAAGCCGTCATTACGGCAATCGCCTCCAGACTCAAATGCTTACCCTGGTTGCGAATCGCCCCCATCCGTTCATTCAGATAGCGCGCAGCTTCCAGCAATTCGTCCCGCTCGGACGGTTGGCAGGCAAACCGGTATTCGTATCCGATGAGTTGAACGACGACACTGTGGGTTTCCTGGTTCACGGGGCTTGCTCCAGATCTCTCAGGCGCACAATCATGGCTTCGATACGGGAACGGGATTGCTCGTTCTTGTCATGCAAAGCATCGCGTTCGGCTTGCAATGCCGTCGTTTGCTGGCGCAATTCCTGATTCTCCCAAGTCAGTTGCTCGCACCGTTGCACCAGTTGTTCGACCCGTTCGGCGAGAATGGCCAAATCGGTCACCACCGTTCCGGAAGGATCATCGAAGTTCTCGATCGTGAAGGGCGCGGTATTTTGTTCAAAGTTTTCATTGTCCATAAAAACACTATAAAGCGATTATTCCCGCTGGGTCAATCCGGAGTGTTTTGGAACCTGATCTGGCAATGATAGGATGCATAGCGTCATGTTCCACTGCTGGCCCTGGAGTTTCGCTATGTCCGATCAGAATGTATCCCGGTTCGAGATGCTAAGCCAGTCGCTAAAACCTATCGACCCGGCTGAATTGCATGGGCTGCTCTGCGGTTTGCTGTGTACGAACGCCAGCCTGGACCATGATCAGTGGTTATACGAAGCGCGTGAGGCGCTGGCTGATGACCGTGAATTTCCCCAGACTCTGGATGAGCTGCTCTTGCTACTGTTTGATGAAAACGCCAGTCACATCGATAACCTGGATGAGCCGGTGACTCCGTTGTTGCCGGATGACGATGCGCCTTTGTCCGAGCGGGTCCGGGCGCTGGGAAGCTGGTGTCAGGGGTTGCTCTATGGACTGGGTCTCGGCGAAAGCAGCTGGAACGATCGACTGGAGCCGGAAAGTCAGGAGTTTCTCAAAGATGTCGTGGATATTGCCCAAGTCGGTTTCGACGCCGATGAAGGTAATGAAGCTGATGAGAATGCTTATGCTGAAGTCGTTGAATATCTGCGGGTTGGATTAATGCTGATTCGGCAGGACCGCACGCCCTCTCTCCCAAAACTTTAAAACCTAAAACTTCCATGCCCATGTTTGCTCGTGCTATTCCCGCTGCCGTGTTTGCCCGTCGTCGCCGCGCGTTGATGAATTTGATGGGACCGCATTCGGTTGCTCTGTTGCCCGCTGCGCCAGAAGCGCCGCGCAATCGTGATGTTTATTATCCCTACCGTCAGGACAGTGATTTCTACTATTTGACCGGGTTCCCGGAGCCGGAAGCGGTCGCCGCGTTGATTCCGGGCGCAGCGCAGGAATTCCTGCTGTTCTGTCGCGACCGCGACCCGCACATGGAAATCTGGCATGGCCGCCGCGCGGGTCCCCAGGGCGCCAGGGAACGCTATGGCGCGGACCACGCGCATCCTGTTGCGCAGTTGGACAAAATTCTGTTGCCGCTTCTGGAGAACCGGGAGCGGGTCTATTACGCCATCGGTTATCGTCCGGATTTTGACGAACAGGTGATGAGCTGGATCAGCCAGACCCGCGCCAAGACCCGCACCGGCGTACAGGCCCCAGTGACTTTTATCGCGCTGGAGCATCTGCTACATCCGATGCGACGTTGCAAGGAGGTTGAGGAAATCGCGGTGATGCGCGAATC
>JAGRHM010000545.1 GCA_020445005.1 Candidatus Competibacteraceae bacterium
GTTTCACTGATGGCCATGGTGCCGGACAAGGAATGGAGAACGCCCACCTTGATGGTGTCGGCGGCCTGCGCCAGAGTAGCGCCTACTGTCAGCGCGCCGGCCAGCAGCCAGGAGAGGGTTTTCAGCATGGTCTTTGTCATATTAAGCCCTTGATGGATGTTATGGTTGGGAGTCCGCCGGAAAGCGAACTGCAAGGGCGTGTATCAAAGACCATGCCATCAGGATAATGCTGATATTTGCTGGTCAGTTGGCGGATTCTAATGGTCGGATGAAGGCGGCGGGAGCGCCAAATGAGGGCATTGCGCCGTAAAATGGTGCAAAACCAGGCGCTGATCCTGGTGCGAGGCGCGAAAAGAGGGCGTTTGATCAGGGTTGCCGTGGGCTATTCCACTATATGCCCGGTCTTCGGCTCTTTTTACGCCAACTTCAATTAGATGATATACTTTTGTTACTATAGGCGCTTCGCGCCTACGACAACGGGGCGGCGGATCATAATCCATTGTTTGCGCGGCGCGAAGCGCCGCACAACCACGCGGATCAATCGGACATCGCCCGTCCAAAACTGCGTTTTGTCCAAGCTCGCCGGTTATCCGTCGCCCTGTTAGATTGCAGTAGCCAACCATTGATGTCGAATGAAACACCAACCCTAGGTAGCCAGCGCCTACTCCAGCTTGCGGTGAATGGTCGCCCGGAGCTTCTTCAATCTGCTCTTCGAAAATCCGGTGCAATAGACCAGTGTGAATCAGTGACCTGGATATCACCTTTAGCTTCTGAGAGTTACACCGAGTATCGCGATCAAAGGGCGCTCGATAAGCTGGAGCTTCGCGGGAAGCTCTCTAAACCCTTGCGGGAGTTCTGGCCGGCGCGCGGCCCAGTCTGGGATGCGCTTGGAGTTAGTTCTAAAGGCCGGCCAGTCATTGTTGAGGCTAAGGCTCATATACCCGAGGCTGCATCCCCCGGCACGAAAGCGGCTCCGAAATCCCTTGAGCTCATAGAGCAAAGCCTGCAAGCCACCCGAAAATATCTGGCGCCGAGAGCATCGGCATCCTGGACTGGAACGTTCTATCAGTACGCGAATCGGCTCGCGTACCAATATTTCCTACGGGTACTAAATTCGCTTGACAGTAGTCTGGTGTTCCTCGACTTTACGAACGCCGTCGATATGGACGGCCCGGCGACGGAGGAAGAGTGGCGTGGCGCAATACGGATGATTCATGCGGTTCTAGGTTTACCTGCCAACCTTGAGTATTTCGGTGTCTACCACGCCTTCATGGATGCCCGCGCTGTTGCGGATCTGCAATCTAACCATCGCATGGAGTCCGATGCTTGACCGTCCCTCTCTTTGCTGCCGCTCCGGTTGTCACCGTCAAACGTGGCTCAAGCGAGCGTTAGTCTTTCCGAATGATCAACCGAATCAGGCCATTGCACCGGAGACGCAGAAATATGCGCCTTTTGAACACTCAAGGGCCGATCAAAGAGGATCGGCATTACCGCACCCGTCCCCAGGGACGGCGCATTATCGTAGTGCGAGCCTGAGAGGCAGAATAACTGTATGTCGAAGCAAGTTTAACTTCCTGGCCTGCGCCCCGCGCCCAACATCCCCTGTTCGACAATAAAAGTAATGACCTGCTCCAGTCCCTGCTGGGTTTTCAGATTGGTAAACACGAACGGTCGCTCCCCGCGCATCTGCAGCGCATCGCGCTCCATGACTTCCAACGAAGCGCCCACATGGGGAGCAAGATCGATCTTGTTGATTACCAGCAAATCAGAACGGGTGATGCCGGGACCACCCTTGCGCGGAATCTTGTCGCCAGCAGCTACGTCAATCACATAAACCGTCAGATCGGATAGTTCCGGACTGAACGTGGCGCTGAGGTTGTCGCCGCCGGACTCCACCAGCACCAGATCCAGATCAGGAAATCGCTCGCACAACTGCTCGACTGCCGCCAGGTTCATCGAAGCGTCCTCACGAATCGCCGTATGAGGACAACCACCGGTTTCCACTCCAACGATTCGCTCCGGCTCCAATGCCTGGGCGCGGGTCAGGAACTGCGCGTCTTCATAGGTGTAAATGTCGTTGGTCACGACGGCGATTTGATAGCGATTACGCAGCGTCTTGCACAGTGCCTCAACCAGGGCGGTTTTACCGGAACCGACCGGACCGCCGACGCCAACCCGCAGGGGTTGCTTATTCATCACGCAGCACCTCTCTCTCAATTCGTCCTGCTAAATACGCCCAGGCCGATGTCATCCAGATTGAAAACTTTTTCCTGAACATACTCAAAAAGCACATTGCGGACTTGACGCTTCACGAAACCGGCCTCAAGGTTTGGGAAGTCCAGCAAACGCTGAGCAACCTCCAACACTGCGACCCGCTCCCCCGTTTCAATATTTATTAGCGAATGGAGTCCATCAGTGGCCACCGCCACGGTAGGAAAAGTGGTCAAATCAAAGTCGAATACAATGGGCGCATCAAAAGCGGCCTGGCGGACGGTTGAACCCGCCTCGCTAAATTCATGAATGCTTTGCGCCGTCAGCGCATTTCCAACCGCTTCCTGATAAAGCGTGCATCGTTCCTTATCCAGCAGATAGCTCAGGTAAAATGGGGCGTTGCCGGCATATTCGATCTGAATCGCCTTGACGGTTCCATCCGCTTGCCGGGTAGCCACGCAGCCATCTCCGTAAAGATGGATGTGTATGCTCTCCCCGTCGCACCAGGCGATGAGCAAGGTAGCGTCGAGCACCGCCGTATCCACACCCAAATCCCGGACCTGGCGGGCAGCGCGGCGGATGATGCGCCGCCCCAGCGACCAGTGCCGGGCCGTTCTCTCAGCTTGGTCATAACCTTTCAGGACGAACCTCGGCAACAAGTTGCGCGCGTTCAAAACCAGTAACCGCGCGCCCAGGTCGCTATCCAGCGCGGCGGAGCAACCATCAGCCAGAATCACATAAGGAAAAGGTTGCCTGCCTTGACCTGCATAATCCTCACAAAACAAATGCAGTTTGCCAATGGCGTAGTATGAATCCAAGGCAATCATCATGATGAAAAAATCCCTGTGGTCGGCAACGGGTTGATATTAATTTAATCCCATGAGTTGCAAAAGGAAACGGTCATGATGGAGTTTTGCGTGCCAGAATAACTGTTATTATCATTCTGAATAAAGCCTTTCACGCGGAGATTCCCACCGTCATGAGCGAATTATCGATTCCCAGCGAACTCATCACTCGCCTGCGCGCCGCTCAACGCATTGCGGCGCTAACCGGCGCGGGCATTTCCGCAGAGAGCGGCATTCCCACCTTCCGCGAGGCGCAAACCGGACTGTGGGCGCGCTACAATCCAGAGGAGTTGGCTACTCCCGAGGCATTCCAGCATGATCCAAAGCTGGTCTGGGAATGGTACGCTTGGCGGCAGGAATTGGTGCGTCGAGCGGAACCGAATGCCGGGCATTTGGCGCTGGTCAACATGGAGCGCCATATGACCGAATTCACCCTGATCACTCAGAATGTGGATGGCCTGCATCGGCGGGCCGGCAGTCATCAGGTCTTGGAACTGCACGGCAACCTGTTCCGCGCCAAGTGTTTTAACGAAGATCGTCCCGTAGAAAACTGGCCGGACAGTGACGATATTCCGCCGCGCTGCCCCCGTTGTGGCGGACTATTGCGACCGGACGTGGTCTGGTTTGGAGAGAGTTTACCGGAAGCGGTGTTGCGAGCCGCAGAACAGGCGGCCGCGAATGCCGACATCTTTTTCAGCATCGGCAC
>JAGRHM010000546.1 GCA_020445005.1 Candidatus Competibacteraceae bacterium
AGAGATTCATCCGTGTTTACAGGCATTCCACTCACTGGGCGTTTTCCTTTATCGGTCGCATGATCTATTAGCACGGTTCACTGTTCACTACCTGCTTGTTCGCCACTCGCCACTCGCCACTCGCCGGTCACCGGCCATGTTCCTCCACTAGCCGCATGATCTGGGCCGGAATGGCTTCCAAGGGCATGATTTTATCGACCCCACCCAATTTCACTGCTTGGCCAGGCATTCCCCAGACCACGCTGGTTTGCTCGTCCTGAGCGATGGTCGGCGCTCCCGCTTCATGCATTTCCTTCAAACCCTGCGCTCCGTCATCGCCCATGCCGGTCAAAATCACCCCGATGGCGTTCAGGCTCGCATGGGTAGCGACGGAACGGAACAAGACATCGACGCTCGGCCGGTGGCGATTCACCGGCGGGCCATCACTCAGCCGGCAGACATAGCGAGCGCCGTCGCGAAACAGGACCAAATGCCGATCACCCGGCGCGATGTAGGCATGGCCCGGCATCACCTGCTGGCCATCCTGCGCCTCGCAAACCGATAGCGCCGAAACCGAATCCATGCGTCGGGCAAACGGCCCGCTGAAGGCTTCCGGAATGTGCTGGGTAATAACGACTCCCGGACATTGCTGCGGTAAACGAATCAAAACTTCCTTGATGGCCTCGGTGCCGCCTGTCGAGGCGCCGATGGCAATAATGCAGTCAGTCGTTTTGAAGTTCCGCCGCTTTTGACTGTCCCGTTGCATAATCACATCGGCGGAGTATTTTTCAGGCGCCGCTGCAAGTTGGCTCGGCGCTGCGGATTCCACCGGGGCCGATCGTCGCTCCCGAACCTTGGCCCGCGCCGCCATACGCACTTTCTCACGAATCTCCAAGGCATAATCATCCAGCGCATGAGCAACATCCACCTTGGGCTTGGTGACGAAATCAACCGCGCCCAGTTCCAGCGCCTGGAGGGTGACCGCCGCGCCGTTCTCGGTCAACGATGATACCATGACCACCGGCATGGGTCGCAGCCGCATGAGGTTACTCAGAAACGTCAAGCCATCCATGCGCGGCATTTCCACATCTAGGGTCAGCACATCGGGATTGAGTTTTTTGATTTTCTCGCGGGCTGCATAGGGATCAGTCGCGGAACCCACGACCTCGATACCTGGGTCGCGGCTGAGAATCTCCGTCAGAATTTGACGCACCAAGGCCGAGTCGTCAACGATTAATACTTTAATTTTATTGCCCGGCATACGCTTAGTCTCCGAACAGTTCGACCTCGCCGCCTTCGGTCGCTTCCCGGCGCAGATCGGCAAGATAGGCGCTTTCCTGTTGAACAATGGTTTCATTGCGAACGTTGCGCAATTTTTTGAGCAGCACCTTACCGGTCGCTGGAAAATACGCCATACGTCGCGGGTAGTCGCCGCCAACATCCTCAGCAGCAACCTTCAAGCCCTCAGTACGCAAGTAGGCGCGCACAAAGCGGATATTCTGCTGCCCCACATCCGCCATGCCGCCCATGATTCGTCCACCGCCAAAAATCTTGACTTCCAGGTTTTCACGTCGACCGCCATATTTCAGAACACTATTAATCAGGCGTTCCATGGCATAACTGCCATAGGCCGCGTCAGCGTCCAGGCCATGCGCTGCAGTTTTATTGTTTCGCTCAGCTCTTTCCGCCGGCAGCATGAAATGGTTCATGCCGCCAATTCCGGTTGCGGTGTCGCGGATGCAGGCGGATACACACGAGCCAAGCACCGTGGTAATCATCTCGTAGCAATGCGTGACATAACATTCTCCCGCCAGAATGCGAACGACTTCGACGTTCTGAATCGGATCCCAGTAACTTTTCATGTGCTGGAATTCCGGCAAACGCAGGTGTTTCACTGGACGGGAAGGGCTCTTCAAGGCTGACGCCATAATTCCTGATCTCTATTAGATATTTTACAGACAGCGTTGATAAATGGTTTTACCTAGCGGAATGAAACGCTCGGTGACCTTGAACAACGATTCGGAGTGACCGACAAACAGATGACCACGCTCAACCAGGATATCCGCGTAGCGATCGAAGAGGACTGCCTGTGTCGCTTTATCGAAATAAATCACGACATTACGGCAGAAAATTAGGTCAAAAGGACCGCGCATCGGCCAATCATTCATCAGATTCAACTGCCGGAAGGTAATGAGATCGCGCAACGCCGGCGCGACCCGCACCCAACCTGCCTGAGCATTTCGTCCTTTCTGGAACCAACGCCGCAAACGCGATTCGCTGAGATCCTTGACGCGGCTCCACTCATAGATACCGCGTTCGGCAGTGGCCAGCACATTGGAATCCAGGTCGGTCGCCAGAATTTTGACATCCCAGCCGACGTTGGGCAGCACTTCGCGCAGCACAATCGCGATGGAATAGGGTTCTTCCCCGGTCGAACAGCCGGCGGACCAGATGCGGATGCGCCGGTTGCTCAAACCCCGTGAGCGCATTAGCGCAGGCAGCAGTTCATTCGCAAGAAATTCGAAGTGATGAGGCTCCCGGAAGAAGGAGGTCAGGTTGGTCGTCAGGGCATTGATGAATTCACGGAGTTCATCTTCATCGTCGCCGGTTTCCACATAATCGCAATAGTCCTGGAAACGCTGGAGACCCCGCTGACGCAACCGCCGCGACAACCGACTGTAAACCAGCTCCCGTTTGCCGTCCGCCAGCGAAATGCCCGCTACCTGGTTAATAATGCGCCGAATGCGTTGAAAATCCTGGTCGGAAAATTCAAATTCACCGCTGGCCATGACGGCTTACCTGCGCCGCCGCGTCAGATCAGCTCGCATGGGCCAAAGCGGCCTGAGAGCTGTTCCGAACGGTGTCCAGGGAAAACATTTCCTCGACGCTTAACAACCGGTCCACGTCCAAAAGCATGACCATACCTGAATCCAGCGCGACCAAGCCATTGATAAACTCAGTGCTGACCGCCGAGCCGAAGTTCGGCGCCTCCTTGATATCAGCGGCGTTATTGATGTTTAACACATCCGAGACGCCATCCACGACCATACCGATGATCCGATCACTTTGTTCCGTATGAACCGTCACCACGATGACCACCGTCGTTTTCGTATATTCCACGGATTCCAGTCCGAACCGCAGGCGTAAATCGACGACCGGGACAATAGCGCCACGCAGGTTCATGACGCCTCGCACGAAAACCGGCGCATTTGGCACCTTGGTGACCGGCACCCAGCCGCGAATTTCCTGAACCTTCAGAATATCAACGCCATAGGATTCACCCGCCAGATTAAAAGTCAGGTATTGCAGGTTTTCTACGGCAGCTTCACGCTGAGGGCCGCGCTTCCCCACAGGGGCTAAATCGGTCGTTCTCGTTTCCATGATTCGCCTCATCAGATTGTATGATTGATCCGGATCAAACCGGAAATATCGAGAATCAGTCCCACCCGACCATCGCCCAGGATCGTTGCGCCCGCAACCCCGGGCACCCGGCGGAAATTCTTCTCCA
>JAGRHM010000547.1 GCA_020445005.1 Candidatus Competibacteraceae bacterium
AAAACTTTTGCGGCAGCCCACTAGCGGCTTCAGATGAATCTGGAGCCGCTCCAACCATTGAGCATCCGCATGAGCGTAGCTGATAAACACCTGTCGCCGGGGCGATGGGGTCGATGGCGTATTCACTGCCGGTCCCTCAAACTCGTTGTGTCTCTTTTTTATGATAGCCCGTTCACGATCCCGCCGCGGGTCGGGAAACCGCTAACCGAACGGCTACACTTGGGCAAAACGGCGCGCGTTCGAGCGCGGCGGTCGCGAACGGAGGGCTAAAGCCATGCGCGACATCACCGGGTTGATCGGCCACGATGGTGTGGTCGAAAAAGCCGCTCAGGAGGTCCGTAAGGGCCGCCACGTCATTTTGACGTGGCAAGGGGGTCGGGGTCGGCAAATCCAGCGTCTTAAAGGCGGTTCTAGAGCGCCTGGAGCGGCCTCGCGAAGCGCGCGTCCCGGTCGATGCCGAAGCCGATGACCGGCCCAGCCAACGCCAGTGCCGCACGCCAACGGTGATTCACATTGCCGATCATCAGCCCAAGGCGCAATTCGTGGACATCGCCCGCCAGCAACTGGCGGGCGGCCTGCTCGATGCGATGGCGCTGGAGTTGCCGGAGGAATACCGCTACCTGCCACCCGAACTGATTGAGTGATCACGCATCCGCCGCCAGGTGAACCGGCTGAGTATGCAGGATTTGACGGCGGCGATGATCCCGGCCCTGCATGATCACCCCGGCAAAGTCATTATTGCCGTCGACGATATGACGAGCCTGACGCCAACGCTGATTGCGTTCTGGCTGGCGGTGTTCGACGCCGCCCAGGTCATCGGTTGCGCCAGCCAGAAGAAAGCGGGCCTCGCCAAGCTGTGGTGGAAGATGACCGAAATCGAGATTCCACCGCTGGCGCCGGAGGCGACGCGGCAGATTGTCCAAACCTACATCACCCGGTAGGGAATGCTGATCGAATCGCCCGGCCTGTTCATCGGCCACATCGTTAAGCAATCGGGCGGCAACCCGCAGGCCATCGCCGACATGCTCGATGACTCGGCCAAAGAAAGGTTGGTGGACAAGCGCAAAATCCGGGAGATGCGCCACGCTGCCGGAGTGCGCTATGTGGATTTCACGCCCGTCATGATCATCGCCCTGGCCTCGGTGGTCGGAGCGCGTTATCTGGCCATCGGCACCGGGGACACCGAGTTGTACATCTTCGCCGGGATGCTGGCGGCAGTGGTCATCAGCGTTCGGGTGTTTTTGTTCAAGGGGGCCGGGAAAGCCAATTAACCCCGCGTTCGTTCCCCGATCCGGTCATCAAAAAGGCTATAATGTAGTTACAATTTACTCATGATCACCTGGGATGAACCCAAGCGTTTAGCGAATTTGCGCAAGCATGGCATCGACTTGGCCGATGGCGAGGTGCTGTTCGACGCTCCCCTGGTGACCCAGGAGGACGATCGCGTGGCGTAGGGCGAACAGCGCCTGCAAAGTCTGGGACTTTTCTATGGTGTGGTAGTGTTTCTGGTGTGGGTGGACCGTCCCGCCGCGCCCCACCTGATTTCCGTTCACAAGGCGACACGACATGAAGAACGACGTGACTGGCAAACTGTTGGGCACTGACCTGGACAAGTTGCGGGCGCTCGCCGATGCGGACATCGCTATCGATGAGGACACCGCTTACGACCCAACCGATCCGGCAGCGGTTGAGGGCTTCTGGGCCGAGGCCATCGTCACACCGGGCGGGGGCGTCGATGCCACGTTGGCCGCCTTGCGCCGGGCGCGCGGGCCAGGCCGCAAGCCGCGCAAGCGGGCGTTGACCGTGCGCTACTCGCCCGAAGTGGTGGCTTACTTCAAGGCCACGGGCCAAGGCTGGCAGACACGGATGGATGAGGCGCTCAAGGAGTGGATTGCCCAGCATTCGGGGTAATCCTTTGACGCTCGGTACGCATGCCGCCTTTGCGTCCGTCCTGTATCTGGGCGGGGCGACGCTGTTTGGCTACAAGCCGGATCTGATCGGCGGGCTGCTGATCATGGTCGCCAGCCTCCTCCCGGACATCGACCATCCCCCTGCCAAGATCGGGCGGCTGTTCTGGTTCGTCTCGGTGCCGCTGGAGCGCCGTTTCGGCCATCGCACTCTGACCCATAGCCTCGTCGCCTTGGGGGCGCTGGCCCTCGTGACTGCCCCGCTGGCGTGGATTCAGCCGCACTACTGGTCGAGTTCCACAGTTTGTCCCGGCTCCACCGTTATATTCTCTATGAGTTGATTCGGAAACTGTATCTTGTAAGTCCCCGGCGGAACCACAAGAAAATTGGTTCCAGATATAATATCGCCAACATATCCAGTCGAACTACTATTACACTCACCTGTGGAATTTTCCTGGCAAACAGGTACTACTACGTCACGAAAATTCGGTATATTAATTACACCAATTTTCACTACAGTTGGTTGCCCCGCCTTGACGTCAACATCCTCGACATAGACATTATCGAATTTTAGCCGATACGTTCCAGCAGGTACCGAAAGAGCGTTTGGACCGGGCAAGATATTTCCTGCATAGGCAGGAGAGCTACTGGTGCATTCTTGCAGTGCGCCCGTGCGGCATACATCAATAATGCGTCCGCGCAGTCCCGGTAATTCGATTGTGCCTCGCTCCATTGATATATGGACCGTCTTTACCTTAGGAGGCGGAGCGACGGGTTGGTTCGCGGCCATATCCGCTTTTATAAGTTCCGCTTTTACGTCTTCAAAGGCTGCAGCAAGCTCTTGACCGTTCGCAACATTGAAGTATTTCCCTCCGCCCTCGCGCGCGATGCATTGGAGTTGGTCCTGTCCTTCGGTAATATTAAACCCAACTACGTGTATAGTGATGTTGATGTCGTATTGCTCGCGCAGTCGCCGAGCGACTCCGCAAGGATCGCCGCCGCAGCTTTCCATACCGTCGCTGACTAAGAGGATCGAAGCCTGGCCCTCTTCTTTCTTCAGCGTTTCCCCTACCAATGTCAGAGTGTCTGCTATGGGCGTCTTGCCTTTTGGGCTCAGCATCGCGACAAAGGGGAACAATAGTGCGTGCTGGTCATAGGTAACCGGGGGAAAGTGTTCGATATCCCGGCAGTCCGCCTTGCTACGGTGCCCGTACACTGTCAAGCCTAACTGCGTATCTGCAGAGAGTTTTACATTCGCCAGCCAATCGTGAACAACCCTTTTGGCAGCAGTAATCTTCGCCTCACCCCCGACTTGCCCCCACATCGAACCGGAAGCATCCAAGATGATCTCGACACGAGTGGCTGCTCCTGCTCCCAGGGAGATCAGCAGACCACTTACGAATGCGGCCCCAATCCATAACCGCAGGGCCGTTTTGTTTGTCCGTACCATTGTCAATTCTCCTGGAGGAAGATTCGAGAATCACAAAATAGACTCCCAGTTGATCCGCGTGGTGGTGCAGCGCTGCGCGCCGCGCACACCGCGGATGCCGATCCGCCGTCTCGTTGCCGCAGGCACGGTACCCAGCAAGCGCATATTTAGGTCGGCGCCTTGTGTTCAATCCGGACTTGCGGGCGTATGCAGCGCCGCCCGGAGTTCCGCCAGATGCCCAGCGAGCGGAGGGGTCACCGTGCGGGGAGCCGGGGCCGGTGGCAAGCGGGCGCCGGTATCAGGATCAACGCCCAATTTCCGCATCCGCGCGCGCCAGGCATCCTGCTCGGCCTGTTTTTCCGCCTCGGTCAGTTCGACGAGTTGACACGGCTGATGATAAACCGCAATCCGTTCAGGCGGCTGGGACGTGCGAACCGGCGCGGACCGGGGTAATCGCTCCCGGCGAATCCAGCGCCGCCATTCACTGAACCAATCAGCGGATTGCGTACCGCGACTGCGGTGATAATCCAGGAAGTTATCTCCACTGGTCTGGATGGCTTCGCGCGGCAAATCGGGCCGTTGTTGCTGCGCCGCCTCGATCCAAGCCACCGGCAGGGTGTCTGGGGTCCCGGTACGCTGCGCAGCGAGAGGGCGCGACGGGGCCGGGGCCGGGGGGGGCGTTTCCGGGCATGGCGCGTGCGGTAGCGCACTCTCTGTTGGTTTGTTAAAGCTGGTCTGTTCTGTCTGACGATTTTGCCAGCGGCGGGGTTTAGGGGCTGACGGTTTTGCCAGGGGATGCAAGGGCAGCAGGTAGCGGCTATTGCCTAGACGTTTGATAAGCCCCGCCTCTTCCAACTGTTTAAGCGCACGGCTTACCTGATCCAGGTGGAGCCGGGTCAGCGCCGCCAGTCTGGCGCGCCCGGGCCAGCAGTAGCCTTGCAGATTGGCGTGGTTTGCCAGGGCGATGTAAACCCGGATGGCGGAACCGGGGAGGTCGTTGAGACGATCCAACTCTCTGTGGTTGATCGTACCGAACTGCTTGGGGTTGGTTTGGAACCGCTTGGCGGTGGCCGGGTAGTAAGTAATCAAACAAGGGGTAGAACTTGGCGCGTTTTCAGTTATCATAATGGGTACTCCCATCGTGGTCTTAGGGGATACCACTGGGTCGCTTCATCCGCCAAGACTAAGGCGACCCGGTGGGCCAACTCTCCCTGAAGGGAGATGAGTCCCAGTATAGAACCCCCGTCCGCCGCCTGGCGGTTTTTTTATGCCGGCGGGGTCAGCCTTCGGGCGTTGGGTGAGGCGCTCCACACCCCATCGACGGCAGCCTCTTCCCGAAGAGCGGACCGAACACCGGCTACCGCTCGGCATTCAACCCGAAAAAACGCCGGTCCGCCCAGGTCGCTTCCGCCCGGCTCAGGGCGCTGTCCAACACGAATCCGCGTTCGGGCGTTTCTGTTCAAGGGCGCGAGGCAGGCCAGTTGATGGTCGATCCAGCCAGGCGTTCGTTGATCAATCATCAAATTGCATCTACGATTTGATCATGATGACCTGGGATGAAGCGAAGCGCCAAGAAAACCTCCGCAAGCAGGAGATCGACTTTGCAGGGGGTGAGGCGGTGTTCGATCATCCGGTCGTGGCGTGGGAAGATGACCGGGAAGGCTATGGCGAACAACGGATCAACGTCTTGGGCTTTCTGAACGGTGATCTGGTGCATCTGACCGATACCGAGCGTGACGATGACCTCCACGCCAGTTCGTTGCGAAGGGCGGAAAAACATGAAATCAGACGTTATCGAGCGGCGCTTGCCAAAGACCGATGAAGAATGGGAGGCGTTGATCGCGGACGCGCCGGGCGAAGAGCGTCCGCTGGATCCTGACGCGGAACGGGCCTTCCTGGAAAAGGCGGTCGTGGTGCGCGAAGGCGGCCCCGTGGCCGTGCGTGCGGCGCTGACCGGTCGGCGGATGCGCGGGCCGCAGAAGACGCCAACCAAGGAGCAAGTGGCGATCCGGCTTTCGCCGGAGGTGCTGGCGTATTTCCGCGCCACCGGCCAAGGCTGGCAGACGCGCATGGACGCGGCGCTCAAGGAGTGGATCACACAACATTCCGGTTAATCCCTTGACCCTCGGCACCCACGCCGCCTTTGCGTCCGTGCTGTACCTGGGTGGCGCGACGCTGTTCGGCTATAAACCCGATCTGATCGGCGGGTTGTTGATCGTGGTCGCCAGCCTCCTCCCGGACATCGACCATCCCCCCGCCAAAATCGGGCGGCTGTTCTGGTTCGTCTCGGTGCCGCTGGAACGCCGTTTTGGCCATCGCACGCTGACCCATAGCCTCGTCGCCCTCGGGGTGCTGGCCCTCGTGACCTATCCGCTGGCGTGGATTCAGCCGCACTACTGGGGCTGCATCGTGGGCGGCTACTGGTCCCATCTGTGGATTGACATGGTGAACCTCCGGGGCGTGGATTTGTTCTGGCCCTCGCCGGTGCGGCTGGTGACGCCCGGCAACCGGAACTGGCGCATGGCGGTCGGCAGCAAGGCGGAAATGATTCTGCTGGCCGTGCTGCTGAGTCTGACCGTCGCCTTGTATCCGCTCAGTCACCTGGGGTTCCGGGATGCCCTGCAAGCCGTAATCAAGAGCTTTGATATTGCGGTCGAGCAGTACGCGCGCCAGATCGGGACGCATTGGTACGACCTGGAATTGATCGCCTCGGACAACTTGACCCTGGAACGAATCACCTGCCGTTGCCCAGTGGTGGGCCTGTGGAAAGACGGCCTGATCGTGCTGTATGAGGGCCAGCCGCGCGCGGTGGGCAAGAGCGCGGCGTATCACAACCTGTTGCCGGTGTCCGCCCGGCTGATCGAAGGCGAACCGCTGCGGGTGATGGCGGAACGGGTGAACATGACGGGCCGGACGCTGCGGGGGCTGATCAACCGCATCGATCCCGACCGCCCCTACTACCTGTTGGGGGAAGTGGAGATAGCCGATGGCCAGCCGCCCGCCCTGGCCGGACGGCTGGAGAGCCTGGAACGCTACAACCCGGCGATTTACCAGGGCGGCGTCCTTGCCCTGCACTACGCCCGCGCTCAGGAACTACAGCCGTGGCTGGATCGGGTAGCGGTGCGAGGTGAGGTGGTCGTGCAGTTCTGGCTCAAGCCGGGCGAGGCGGTAGTGGTGTTGGAGTTGGGAGATGAGCTGCCGGTTGATCCGATTCCGAAGGAGTTGCGAAAGTTTTTGTAGGGCGGAAGGCCTATTTATTAATAAATTCAAATTATTGGTTTTATCAGTCAATCAACCCCTCATCCATCCGAGAACGGTTATAACCATTGATATGGTTGATTTTCTGGTATATTTAACAATATTTTTTATAAGGTTATATGGATTTTCAAATAATCTGTCATTTATTTTCTTTAATAAAAATATAGACTTAATATTTTATTTTTTATTTAACATTATTTTTTAATCCAACTTGACTGTCAGTTTTTTTTACACAATGAATTAGGATTACTGTCTATGCTGAGCATAACAAATTGACTAACAATAATAAAAAAATAAGGCATAAAAAATGCTTGTTTCCTAATAAGTTATAAATAGACTTGGGAAGCTAACATGAAACGATTGTTAAAGTGGTTTGCTTGGCGTAACTGGGTTTTTTATTCTACTCAGAATCCAGCTTATCCAATCAGCATAACACCACATGTTCTCGCACTATTGTTGCTAGCCGCAGCAATCATACCCGTTACGGTCTTAGCGGCCAGCCCGACCGACTATCCTTACCCTTACATGCAGGCATCGCCTGGAACGTATAGCTATTCGTTCAGCCTCGGTAGTGGCGCATCAGTTCCACGATCTTACCCCAAGGCCGATATCCGCAACGGCGAGGTCACCGGCATCAATGCTGTTTTTGGCGCTCCACTCATCATCAACACCAACGGTAAAATTGACGATGGGTCCAGCACGTTCGTCTCTGAGGATCATATACTGACGATTCCGGAACTGAAGGTATACACTGGCTGGCATCATACCTTCAGTGCGCTTTGCACGCTCGTATGCCCGAGTCCTGGGCTTGGGTTCAGTTTCCAGCCGTTCCTCGGCCATTCAGCAGGCGGCAGCCAGTTTGTTCAACCCTCGCAGACATTTAATCGCGCTAATCCCGGGGCCTACCAACCGGTCGAACTCAGTCCGCCTGGTGCCAACCAGTCCTTGAGCGGAACCATCACGGTATCAGCGCCGAGTGTGACCAAGGGCACATTTACCACCTACAGTGGAACGGCTAACGGTACTGACAGCGTCGCCTATTCTCTCCGCCAATGGACCGCCGAGGATGTGCTCTCGACGCGCATCAAGCACTCAACCGGTCAGCCCTATATTTTTATCGATGTAAATAATCTGACAACTGTCGGCCCCCATCCGAGCGGACGCGGTGTACAGCGCGTCGGCAACAACGCTGACGCGCGAGTCAATTTCGATTTCTCGCTTCAGGACGCCGCTGCTGCCGGCGCTCCTAGCCCGACCAGTGGATTAGTGCGCTTTGACAATTTCAACTGGATTCAACGCATCATGACCTTCTATAACGAAAAGAATATTCAAGACAAGAAAGGATATGCGAAATTTGTTCAGAGCCTGCCCTATGTACAACAAGAGCTGGAAGGCAAGATCACGGATAGTGAGGGTCTTTCGGCGCTGTCTCGACCCTTTGATATGACCAATGGCCCAATCCTTGACCCAATTCCAGCCAAGCAATTTCAAACTTTGCTGCATGGGCCCTATAGTCCACTATTTAACTATCGGCCAACACCGGAGAGTCGATGGCTCCCCAGTAGCGGCCAGCCGGATGAGTTTGAGCCCTATTGGGATCAGGTCAACCCTAATCATCCATTGTACTGGTCACATTATGATCTTGGTATCCACTTCGAGGATACGGTAAATTTGTTCGTGCGCGGTCGAAAACTGTTCTTTGAGACGACGCTTGGCGGTTGGAACGAAGATACAAAAACCTTCGTAGAGTTCACCGACCCGCAATACACCATTAAATGGGCATGGTTGCAGACAGCGAGCGGCAATGAATGTCAAGTCTATGCTGATTGTGGCGTAGCCAATGTTACTGCGCAGGGCATCTACAATGGCACACCACTGGGCGAAGCCCGGGTGGTGGGCACCGGTCATTGGACGCCGGAAGAAATTGAATCAACGGCAGCAGAGCTGCATGCTTACTTCCTTACGCTACCCCCTGAAGAGCCCCCGACTCCAACCTGTGTTGCTAACGCCGGTTCCGATCGAACCGTTCGTCTGGGTAGCCTGGTCACGCTAGACGGCAACGCCAGTACTGATTCTGATCAAGGGACCTCCCTCCTCAGCTATACCTGGCGCACAGTTTCGGGACCCGTTGCAATCTCCCTGGAGTCCACTACAACGCCGAGCTTCCTGCCCCCGCTAAACGGCGTCTACGTCTTTGGGCTGACTGTCAACGATGGCCAGGATTGCAGTCCGGAAGCAACCGTCACGATCACCGTTCCTCCCTTGGGGGATCTCAATAGCGATGGTTTCATCGATCAGAACGATCTCAACATTCTTCTTGCAGCCCGCAATACCCCAGCGAATGGCCCCAACGACCTCAGAGACCTGGACGGTGACGGCACGATCACCGCACTGGATGCCCGCAAGTTGACGTTACTCTGCACCCAACCCCGTTGCGCGGTCATTCAATGAGAACACTCAGGTAGGAAGAATTGACGATGAAAACCATAATCACTACGGTATTACTGGCCGGAGCACTCGCGTTCTCGGCAACCGCCCACGCCATCACTATTGGCATCACACCCTCTACGACTACCCTGGCAGTGGGAGACACCTTCTCTGCCGATGTAATCGTGAGCGATCTTGGGAATTTTGTTCCACCCTCCCTAGGCGTGTTTGATCTGAACATCGCGTTTACACAGACAACATTTGGATTCACTGGCGTGAACTTCGGATCATTCCTCGGCGATCTTGGTTTGGGCGAGGCGACCAGTTCTGTCGATGACTCCACTACCCCAGGGGTGATCAACCTTTTCGAGTTAAGCTTCTTGGAGGCGGATGGGGCAACTTGTTTATTATGCATTCCGCCCTATCTAGACGACATCCAACCCGCTAGCTTTGTATTAGCGACACTGGCGTTCGATGTAATTGGCGCTGGCGTTTCGGCCCTGACATTATCTGTCAATTCCCTCGGCGATGGATTTGGTGATCCCCTGGACTTTGTTGTCGAGGATGGATCACCCATTATAGTCCGGTCGAACAATCCAATACCCGAGCCTGCAACAGTTCCATTGCTCGCGTTCGGAATAGCGTTACTGGGCCTTGGGAGGGTTCAGAAGACGGTTTATTTACTCCTTTGCGGGTAATTTCCCCGCAGCTTGCTGCGGGGTCGTTTATTTCACAACCGCGCCACGACCTGCTCCATGCGCTCCTGCCCCACATTGGTATAAATCTGCGTGGTGGCGACGCTTTCATGGCCCAGCAACGCCTGGATGTCCACCCGTTCCGCTCCGGCGTTGAGCAGGTTGGTGGCGTAAGTATGCCGGAGCTTGTGCGGCGAAACCTTCTTGTCGATCCCCGCGACCTGGAGCATTCGGCGCAGATAACTCCGGGCCGCTTGCGCCGAAACCGGCTGCCCGTCCACCTTGGCAAAGACCGCTTCCGTCCGGTTGCGATCTTTCAGCCAAAACCCGAACGTGCTCCCGAAATTCGCCGGGAGCGGCACCAGCCGCTCTTTGTTGCCCTTGCCGATCACCTGGACGGACTTAGCAAAGCCATCCACCAGACGCACGTCGGCGATCTTCAAGCCCAGCGCCTCGCTAATCCGTAGCCCGGAGTTGAGCAACAAGCCGAACAGCATCTCGTAGCGGCGGCGGGTCTCGGTCATGCGGGGAAAGTTGTCGCCGAAGATGTTGATGGGAATATCGCGGCGGCTGCGCAAGGTGGCCTCGAACTGGGCTTGCTCCTCGCGCTCCAGCCAGACCGGCATCCGCAGCGGGCGCTTGGGCTTCTCGGCCAGCGCCACCGGATCGGACGCCACTACCCCATTGCGTACCAGCCAGCGGTAGAACGTCGACAGCGCCGAGAGCCGCCGATTGACGATGGACGTCTTCACGCCACGCTCGCGCATGAGCCAGGCGCTGAACTGCTCCACGTCGGGATACCGGACCGCTTGCCAATCCTTGTCGGCCTCGATCAGCCACTGGCCCCAGATGCCCAGGTCGGAGTTGTAGTTGTAGCAGGTCGTCGGGCTGTGGCCCTTGGCATACCGCAGATGCGAAAGGAACTCGCGGCGGGCCTCGTCAAATAATTCACCGTCGAACATGGCGACGATTCTCCATGCGCTTTTCCCCAGCCTGATGGATCAGAAGGGGGTTTTTTAATCTTTCTAAAATATTCATTTTAGCAGTTTAAGTAAAGAATGTGATTTCGCAACTTTTCGCTAAGTTGCCGGAAAAACGGCTATTCATCCTCGGCGGGTGGTGAAAAATGGCGCTTTTTATCAGTGACACTGGGCTTGAACCACTGTAA
>JAGRHM010000548.1 GCA_020445005.1 Candidatus Competibacteraceae bacterium
TTGCACCACGGCCACCAAGGAAGGCATTTTCAAGCGCGAAATCGTACCCGTAGAATTGAAGTCCAGGAAAGGTTCAACTTTCTTTGAAGCGGACGAAAACTTCATTCCCGACGCCAGCATAGAGAAGATGGGTCAACTGAAGCCCGCTTTCAAGAAAGATGGCGTAGTGACTGCGGCCAATGCCTCCAGTATCAATGACGGTGCCAGTGCGGTCGTGGTCATGTCGCTGGACAAGGCCAAGGCCATGGGTATTAAGCCATTGATGAAGCTGGTCAATATCTGCCAGGCAGGTGTTGATCCAATGGTGATGGGGCTCGGTCCGGCAGCGGCTATTCCCAAGTGTCTGAGCCAGGTCGGCATGAAGTTCGGGGATATCGATTATTGGGAGGTGAATGAAGCATTCGCTGCTCAATGGCTAGGCGTTGGGCGCATGCTGAAAGAAGATCATGGTATGTCTCTGACTCCAGATAATTGCAATTTCAATGGTTCTGGCATCGCATTGGGACATCCTGTCGGATCTACGGGATTGCGCATCGTTGTCAGCCTGTACTATGAACTGGAACGGCAAGGCAAAACGACAGGCGGCGCATCATTGTGCGTCGGCACTGGCCCAGCGATGGCTTCGCTGTGGACGCGGGATGTCTGATGCTGAAATAAAAGGGTAAATTTCTTATCCGGGGCGACTTTGTAAATACAAGGTCGCCTTTAAAAATAAGCGTTTTTTATATCATCATAAAAATTCAAAACCCCCAAAATCCGCTACAATCCCTCACCCACTCCTCAACCCACCATAAAGGCGCTCTAACCCAATGCTGGACCCAAAGCTACTCAGAAGCGAATTGGAGGAAACAACAACCAAACTAGCCAGACGTGGCTATCATCTGGATACGCAACTCTTCATTTCACTGGAAAACCAGCGAAAAACCTTACAAACTCATGCCCAGGAACTTCAAAACGAGCGCAATACCCGTTCCAAAGCTATCGGCCGGGCCAAAGCACAAGGACAGGACATCCAGCCTTTACTTAACGAAGTCGCCGGCCTCGGCGAAAAGCTCAAACAAACCGAAAACGAGCTAGAAAACATCCAAGCACAGCTAACTAATCTACAGCTCAACATTCCCAACATCCCACACGAAAGCACCCCAACCGGCGTTGGCGACAGCGACAATCCCGAAATCCGCCGCTGGGGCCAGCCACGCAATTTTGCATTTACCCCACGCGACCATGTCGACCTCGGAGGGGAGGGGGGGCTAGATTTCGATGCCGGGGCCAAACTTACTGGCAGCCGCTTCACTGTCATTCACGGACAACTAGCCCGACTCCACCGCGCGCTTATCCAATTCATGCTGGATCTCCATACCCAGGAACACAGTTACCGAGAAGTCTACACGCCTTACCTTGTCAATGCGGACAGCCTGCGCGGCACCGGACAGTTACCCAAATTCGAAACCGACCTCTTTAAACTTAGTGGCGACCTCAACTACTATCTGATCCCCACTGCCGAAGTGCCAGTAACTAATCTGATACGTGACTGCATCATAGAAGCCGAAAAGCTCCCACTCCGCTGGGTCGCGCACACCCCTTGCTTCCGCAGCGAAGCCGGGTCTTACGGAAAGGACGTGCGCGGCATGATCCGCCAGCACCAGTTCGAAAAAGTCGAACTGGTGCAAATCGTTTGTCCAGAAAACTCCTACAGCGCACTAGAAGAACTCACCAGACATGCTGAAACCGTTTTGCAGCGACTCGAGCTACCCTACCGCGTCGTCGCCCTCTGCACCAGCGACATCGGGTTTTCCTCCGCGAAAACCTATGATCTTGAAGTCTGGCTACCCGGCCAACAAAGATACCGGGAAATCTCTTCTTGCAGCAATTTCGAGGACTTCCAGGCGCGACGGATGCAAGCCCGCTGGCGTAACCCCGCCACCGGCAAACCCGAGTTGGTGCATACTCTCAACGGCTCTGGACTAGCCGTGGGACGAACGCTGGTAGCCATCATGGAAAACTACCAAGACGAAAAAGGCCATATCCAAATCCCCAAGGCGCTGCAACCCTACATGGCCGGACTGGAAACGCTCATTCCAGATGGACGCTAATCCTGGAATCCGGCCAATAGCAAATCCCTGGCCCGGTTCAGTTGGGCCGCCAGATAAGCGGTTCCTCCTTGATCCGGGTGCAAACGCTGCATCAAGCGCCGATAGGCAGACTGAATATCCGCCCGGCTAGCGCCCGGCGATAAACCCAGAATCTGATAAGCTTCCATTAGGGTCATTGCTGTAGAATTTGCCGGCGACTGCGAGTGCTGATCACCCTGCAAATCCTCCCGCCAGTCCGATTTGGCATAATGGTCCAGATAAGTTTCCAGAACCGCCATTGATTGCGAGTCCACTTGGCACTCCCGCCAAAGCATCAACAACTCAGGAAGCATCAAATCAGCCAAGGCACGACCCGCAAACCGGCCATCCTGAACCTGACCGCTCATAGCCCCACTGGCATGATCCAGCGTCATATACAAAAAACGAGTAGTCACTGTAGACTGCGGCGCGGAACTTGTTCGCGACGAAGCAGATGGAGAAAGGGAATGGGTCTTCAGCCAGCGGATCAACCAGGGAGCCAGCACCGCAAGCAGCGGCAAGGTCACTTCAGCGCCGCCACGCACGGTCAGCAACAAGAGAAAGCCAAGGCCGCCCACAGCTAGCGCGATACGCCCTAACTGTGGACTCCAGGATGAACGACGCAACCAGCGGATCAGGAAATACAATCCGGTCAGTGCGGCCGCAATGACAAGAAGACGCGCCAGCATGAAAAGGTTTCAAGTTTTAAAAGTTAACATGACTGATCAGGAGCATCGCTCTCTAAAGCTGTCGAGTCAACAGTCTAACAAGGCCACCTTGACGCCGACCAAGGTCCTCCAGAGCCTGACGACCGCCTGTTGCATAAACCGCTACTGCTCTGAGCAGTTCACGCAATTGGCGCGCGCTACCACTATCAAAAGCACAATAAGCGCCCCGCGTCAGCCGGGCGATCTCTCGAAAACCCCATGTCGCATCAGGCTCATTACCTTCCTGAAAGACGAAGGCCGGAACGCCCAGCAGACCTAATTGACCCGCTTGATGGCAAAGAGGATCGACCGCTTCTTCCAGGCAATCGCCAACCAGCACCAAGGCATTCAGGCGCTGGCGTCCGGTTTCCTGAATGGCGTGTTCAAGAACGCGACCAATTTGCGTCAGACCCCCTCGACACTGCACCGAGGTCATGCGACGCTGAAGTTCAACAGTATCGGTCAACCACGGTTCAACGTGAAATTCGCCATGACCCCGATACCAGACCAGTTGCAAAGCTAATCCACCGATTTCCGCAGCCGTGGTGAACATATCACCCTGTAACTGGCAAGCTCGATCCCAGGTTGGCTGCCGACTGGCAGTGGCGTCGAGAGCAAAAAGCAATCGGCCTTCTACTGGAGACACTCTGGAAACGCACGCGGCCTGATGCAGAAATTCAGCAACCTCTTGAGCATCGGATAACGCCTTAGTCTGTTGCGCTCTTTCTAGTTGATGGGCAGGGTGATTCTTCAATTTACCCCTCGCGTTAAAAAGATGGCTACATAATGGGACGGTAGCCAAAATGAGTATGCCTGACTTGACTCATCATAAGGATGATTATCACGCACACATTATTGCCCAAATAGTGTTTCGATACGCTGCCGGGTTTCCGGTTGGGCGAAGCTGATTTCGTGCATGCGTAATTCGGCGGCAATGCCGTCCGGCAGGGCCACCTTTAGGTCGGTGGTCAGGCGCTGTTTCAGCAGTGTCAGGGAAATCAGTGGCTTGTCGGCCAAATTGTGGGCCAGGTCCAGGGCAGCAGGAATGACTTCCTTGCGTTTCAGCACCGGGAACGGAATGCCGCGCTGGCGGAGTTCGCCGCCCCGGTAGCCACGCGCAGTCAGTAGCATCTCGCTAGCCAGGGCTAATCCTAGCTTAATCGGCAAGATAACGGTCGCGCCCATGCCGGGGGTGAAGCCGTATTTCATAAAGTTGGCGCTGTACAGGGATTCCTCAGCCAGCAGGACCAGGTCGGCAAATAAACCCATGATCAATCCACCACCGAGCGCGTGGCCTTGCAGGGCGGCAATAACCGGAATTTTACAGTCAAGGAACAGGCGATAAAGAGGCAGGTCGCTGAACTGGATGCGTCCTTCAAGGATACTCAGCAGTTCTTCCTGGGTGCCGCCGGTGCAGAACAACGCGTCGTAGCCATGCACAACCACCACTCGCGCCTCTGAGTTGTCGGCAATGGCGGAGAAGCAACGTAAAAGACCCTCGACCAGCGCCTGGCTGAATAGGTTGCTGTGAGCGCGATCTTCCAGGACGACTACGGCAATCCGCGGGTCGGGGTAATTTAGGGTGACGACATCGTTCATGATGAAGCGCTCCGGGAAACCTGTTTGGGTGAGTGCTGCTTGAGCAGGCGTACATTCTGTAACTCAAACAGTTTTCAGATAGTTCAAAAAACCGCTGTCAGAGCGTCAAAAAGGTTCTAGAAATCCAGCATAAGCTTCCTCAACTCTTTTTA
>JAGRHM010000549.1 GCA_020445005.1 Candidatus Competibacteraceae bacterium
CCCTTTGCGCCTTGAAGAAATCCTGATGATGCAAAAGGCCGCTTGATGCCCAAGCAACAACGGGTCAATGTCCCTTTTCCCTTCTCGCCTTTATCCGGAAAAGTGGCTTACAGTGGTTTGAGCCCAGTGCCTGGCTATTTGGCGGTCTTCTGTTTCTGCTGTAATAATGTAAGTGTAAGCTAAATCAATGGATTTCCCATTGACATACACTTCGTAATCGTCACCGCGCCCGGCGTCCCAGGCTTTCACTTCCAGGGAAGACACCGTA
Source organism: Candidatus Competibacteraceae bacterium (assembly GCA_020445005.1). GTDB lineage: Bacteria > Pseudomonadota > Gammaproteobacteria > Competibacterales > Competibacteraceae > UBA2383. The sequence continues at coordinate 269 of JAGRHM010000549.1, forward strand.
TTGAAGGTGGGGCCGCCCTGTTCATGGGGTTGTTCTCCGCAAAGCTCACAGAGGGAACCGATGGGATCGCCGACGTGAACATTAAGCACTAAAGGCATCCGCTTGCGCCCTGGTCAGCACTTGGCACTGGTCGGCGAGCGCTCCGTTTGAAACGCCCATTGCCAGAGCGAAGCCACTCAAAACATGGATCAGTATGATACGTTTCATCGTGGGCCTCTTGTCTCAGAAAGGGATGCTTGATGCATGACTCGAAAGGGTGACTGGCTTTATCGGTGAATTTTTAAGGCGTGGGTTAGACAGCGGGCTTGCGCCCATAAGCACGTTCAACCTTGGCGATGCGCAGTTCATAGTGATTGTACCAGGCCGCTTTACCCAACGCTTGGGCCGCCACATGGTCAATATGGGTTTGCCAATGGGTTATCGCTTCAGCCGAGGCCCAGTACGAGACGGTGATACCGAAGCCATCTTGGCCGCGCGCGCTCTCTATGCCAAGGAACCCCGGTTGCTGAGAGGCCAGCGCGACCATTTTTTCAGCCATTTGGGCATAGCCATGGTCACCGGGCGTTCGGAGGGAGGAAAAAATCACCGCGTAGTACGGCGGTGGCGGCGTCTTGGAAAAGGCGGAGGTCGTCATGGTGAATGCTGAGCCTTAGCGGCTGAGCCCAGCCCTTTACCGTGAAAATAGCTCCCCATTTTCATAGCCGGGGGTGGTCGCCGGTACGGCGAGCATGACGGTTTAAGGTCATTCAATATATTGACTAATAACAATAATTTTTCAAAAACTTTGAGGACGCCCATGTTTAGTGACATCTTCCAGCGCTTTATTCAAAAACGGCCTGTTGCAACGATGGTGCTATCTTGCTAGAAAATTTTTTGAATGCCGATAAACTGAATCGTTGGTTTGATACGGTTCGCTGATCTCAGTATACCAAAAACATCTTGTTTTCGTCGATTGTGGGTTTAACTTGCCCAGGGCAATCGCGCTATGTGGGGGATTGACAGGAGGCGGCTCGCTGGGGTAACGGGAGGGGATTGATCGGATGAAGAGAACTGATGCTGCCCAAACTACTCGACCCACGCCCGTATTTCGCCAACCTGCCTGATCCGCGCCGCGAGACCCGCAACAAGTTGCATCCACTGCAAGATATTCTGATGATTGTGCTGTGCGCCGCGCTGAGTGGCGTGGAAGATTGGGTCGGGATAGAAGCGTTTGCGGAAGAAAAAGAAGCGTGGTTACAGGGATTTCTGGACTTGCCCAACGGGATTCCCTCGCACGATACCTTGAGCGATGTCATGGGACGGATCGATCCGGGGGCCTTCCGACTGGGGTTCACCGTTTGGGCGACGGCGGCGTTACCGAATTTAGCGGGCGAGCAGGTGTGTGTGGATGGCAAGGCCGTGCGCGGGAGTCGCGACGGCGAGCACCCGGCGGTGCATCTGGTCAGTGCGTTTGCCGGACAGGCGCGTTGGGTGTTGGCGCAGCAAGCGGTCGCTGAGAAGTCCAATGAGATCACCGCGATTCCGGACCTACTGGCGCTGCTCGACCTGCAGGGGGCCGTTGTGTCCGCCGATGCGATGAGTTACCAAAAAGCCATCGCGCAAACGATTGTCGAGGGTGGGGCTGACTCTGTGTTGGCACTCAAGGACAACCCTCCGACCCTGTGCGAGGACGTTCAACTCTGGCTCGATACCGAAGTCACCTGCAGGCGCCTGCCGGTCCAGGAAACGGTCGAGAAAGACCATGGCCGCCTTGAGATTCGGCACTACGCCCTGAGCAGTCACATTGACTGGCTGGAGGCGAAACCGGACTGGGCGGGCCTCCAAGCGGTCGGCCGGGTGGAATCCACCCGGATTATCGGCGACCAAACCAGCACAGAATGTCGCTACTTCTTATGCTCTTTCCCGGATCGAGAGCGGTTTGCGGCTGCAGTACGCGGTCACTGGGGCATCGAAAATCAACAGCATTGGGTCTTGGATGTTCAGTTTGGCGAAAATGCCTGCCGGACCCGCAAAGATCACTCGGCAGAAAACCTGGCCTTGATCCGCCGGGTCGCCTTGAATGTGCTGCGCCACAATGGCCCAGCGCGTGACAGTATCCGCCGTTGCAAGCTCCGTGCCGCCCTCAATGATGACTATCGGTTGCGCCTCCTCTTCGGCCAACTCAGCCCAGCTACCACATAGCGCGATTGCCCTGCGTCTCCAGGCAGGGCAATCGCGCTATGTAGGGGATTGACAAGCGGTACGTTGCCCAAGTATGGGAAGGCAACGCTTGTATGGAGAAAACCGATGCTGCCCCAATTGCTGGACCCGCGCCCGTATTTAGTCGATCTGCCCGATCCACGCCGCGCGACCCAAAACAAGCTCCATAAATTGCATGATATTTTGATGATTGTGCGGTGCGCGGTACTCAGCGGCGTTGAAGACTGGGTGGGGATGGAAGCGTTTGCCGAGGAGAAGGAAGCCTGGTTGCGGAGCTTTTTGGACTTGCCCAATGGCATTCCCTCGCACGACACCTTGAGCGATGTTATGGGACGGATCGATCCAGGGGCCTTCCAGACGGCCTTTACCGCCTGGGCGATGGCCGCCTTGCCGAGCTTGGCCGCCGAGCAGGTCGGTGTCGATGGCAAGGCGGTGCGCGGCAGTCGGGATGGCGCGAATCCGGCGGTGCATCGGGTCAGTGCGTTTGCCGGACAGGCGTGTTGGGTGTTGGCGCAACAAGCGGTGGCCGAGAAATCCCATGAGATGACGGCGATCCCCGACCTGTTGGCCCTGCTCGACCTGCACGGCGCGGTGGTGTCCGCCGATGCCATGGGCTGTCAGAGGGCCATTGCACAAACGATCATCGACGCCGGCGCTGATTACGTCCTGGCCTTGAAGGACAACCATCCGACCCTCTGCGAGGCGGTCCAACTCTGGCTGGATACCGAAGTCGCGCACGAGCGCCTGCCCGTCCAGGAGAGACCGTCGAGAAAGACCATGACCGGATTGAGATGCGGCGCTATGCGCTGAGCAGTTCTATTGATTGGCTCGACGCGAGACCGGACTGGGCGGGACTGCAAGCCGTCGGGCGGGCGGAGTCCACCTGCATTATCGGGGAAAAAACCAGCACCGAATGCCGCTACTTCCTGTGCTCGTTCCCAGAACGGGACCGGTTCGCCGCCATCGTGCGCGGCCACGGGGGCATCGAAAACCAACAACACTGGGTCTTGGACGTGCAATTCGGCGAGGATGCCTGCCGGGCCCGGCAGGCCCATTCCGCCGAAAACCTGGCCCTCATCCGCCGCATGGCTCTGAATGTGCTGCGCCACAACGGCCCAGCCGCGCGACAGCATCCGCCGTCGCAAGTTCCGGGCTGCACTCAACGATGATTACCGCTTGCGCTTGCTCCTCGGCCAGCCCAGTCTGGCTACCGCATAGCGCGATTGCCCTGGCATGGGCCTGCAAATGAGACCATCAATGGGCTGTACAAGGCCGAGGTGATCCACCGGAAGTCTTGGCAGGGCCTGGAGACGGTGGAATGGGCCACCCTGACCTGGGTGGACGGGTTCAACCATCGCAGACTGCTGGAGCCCATTGGTTACATTCCGCCGGCTGAGGCCGAAGCAGCCTACTATAGTCAAACCGTTTTTGGTTAGTTTACAAATTTTTCATTAATTTCAGTTACTTGTTTCATGAAAATCAATTAACATAAAACTGTTTGACTATATCGCCGACTCACCGAGTCCGCCATGGCGGCGTGACCCACAGCAATCAGCCTCTGGAATTCCCAGGGCGGTTCATTTTCGAAGATGAGTTCAGGTGTGTTGAATCCTGGTTAAAACGGACCGATCTAAAGTGAACTTGATAGGGGTTGTGAATAACCATTATGGCCTGAAAAAGGCTGTGAACCATCGGCCTGATAGGCCATCCAGGATTGGTATAGAATGTGCCCTTTCTGTAGTGAGCTTTTCTTTGTGGCAATAGATAAGAGGTTTCCAGGACAACGACTGAGGTTGCTCCACTTAAGTATCTCAAATCGTTAATGCCCGTTTGGATTAAAGAGAAGCGATGCACTGTAGGTCATTCAACCTTCAGAAACTGAAATGCCTGGGAAGAGACACGTCATGCGAAAATTCACAATCACCGGTGCGACGCATAAAGGCAAGCACATCGAAGTCACGAAATATATCAAGACAGCCGATGGCATCGAAATCCAAATTGAACACAATGTGCCAAGTACGGCTGGCAAGCAACTACGCTGGGTTCAGACCGTCACTGAGAATGGGACATTCTACAATACGTGCAAATTACGCACCTATGTTGACCCGTTTGGAAAAGGACGCATCCACACAGTCGCACTGCCAGCGGTGCCTGGCGTTTGCAAGGCGGATGACGCAAAGCCGTTTTATTATACGGACGCGGAGTTTGCCGCTGGCGATGGTAGTTTTTATGACAGACCTTCAGAAAGCCCGCCAGCATCCGGACGAACATGGATTAAATTTATCACGGCTCTCACTGAAGTCACGGGGACAAAGGTCCACCACCTTGTTGCAATTTCTTGGGGTTTTGACCGCCTTGCCGATGGCACAGTCCTCGCCGCGGCTATTGTTCGACCAACCACTGCTGAAATGAAGGCCCATGGCCAAGCGCTCAAGAGAATGTACCCTAGCTATACATATACTTGACCGACTCCCCGCTCTCAGCGAGCGGGATTTTTTCCACCGCGATAAGGAAAAACGCATTCATCCAACGCGTTGAGGAAAGCCATGTTAAAAAATAAATTCTGTTATTCTTTTATTGTCACATTGATTTTTATTAGCTTATATCCAGCCGTATCCAAGGCT
>JAGRHM010000550.1 GCA_020445005.1 Candidatus Competibacteraceae bacterium
AAGGGCCTCGGGGTGAAATTCCTCGGGGCTACTTACCCTTAAAAGATGGTGCTTAAAAGGGCTTTCCTAGGAAATAATTTTCAAACTGAGGTGCTACCTACTGCTAAAGACGATGTCTTACCTCCTGTGAATTAACTTCTACTCAATCAGGAAGTCCGCCCATTACCCAGGAATACCGGCGTCTTTTTGCCAAAGGAGTTCTCCGTGTCGCGACCAAAAATGCTGATCTTACGGGGTAATTCGGCCCCGGCGGGATCATACCCCGATGAACAAGGTAAAAAGATCGCCTGGCCGGTAGGCGCACTCCATGTGTCGGCAGCCAGCGAATATGCAAGGCGTAGAGGCTACGAGGCCATTGTCCTGGATGTCGCCGGCCAGCCACAAAGCCAGCAGAGCCCACAAGCCAAAGCCGCTCTGAAAAAGTTCTTTGAAGACCCGGCGGTTTGCGCGTTCTATGGCTTTTCGGGCGGTGGCTACAATTTACGGCATATCCTGGATCGATTGGCCTCGCACGATCCTGATGCCTTACACCGCATTGATTTGATTGTCGTGCTAGGTGCGCCGTTACAGCCAAAGAGAGCGTACGAGGCGTCTCACTACAACCCGATAGCAAAGAAGAAAGTCCACCCTATCCAGTGGAAGGATGCCCAATGGGAGGTAGTCTACGGGGCTGATCCGCCCCCCAAATGGGCCTTACCCAAAGGTGTGCCAGAAGGTACCGGTAAGCATATGTTCGGACCAGAATGGCTCCTTGCCGGAATGCCGACTAGTTGATGAATAAGGATAAAACAAGTCATAATAAGTTTATATTAACGTTATTAAAACGTTAATATAATATCTTATTAAAGTCATAAACGAATATAATCTCTACGCTAAAGCCGACCCTACCGCTTCTTGCGTGACGGCTTTGGCTTGACCTTCTCCACAGCCTCCAGCTCCTCCCGTGGATCTGTCATCTGCCCTAACTCGGCTTGAACCTCCTCCAAGGTGGGAAAGTTGGCCTCAAGCTCCTTGGGTAAGGTCCCGGCCAATTCGTAGCGCGTGATACCAATCGGTTTATTCAGATCCCGTAAGGCATATTCCGCCACGATGTTATTTCGGTCTCGGCATAGAATCAGCCCGATAGAGGGGCCATCTTCTTTCATCTTGACGAGATCGTCCAAGGCGCTGAGATAGAAATTAAGCTTACCGGTGTATTCTGGCTTAAAATGACCATTTTTAAGCTCAATGACCACATAGCAATGCAGTCGAAGATGGTAAAAAAGCAAATCGATATAAAAATCCTCTCCACGGGGTTGTAAGCCCCAATCCGATAAAATTCCGTCAGCTTAAATCTAGCCCTGCCACGATCCTATCCAGGTACTGACGCGGAGGTAGGGGCGAGCGACTTTCATGGAAGATGGCCAAGAGAGGTATACGTCACTTATCCATCCTAGCTCACCTAGCCAACAATGACTAGCAGGGATGTTATTGAGCCTATAGCGACTGGGCTATTCAATTTGGCTATCGGGCGAGCACTATGGGGCTTTCGCGGTGACTTCAAGAGTGTCTCAGTATTGCGCCATTGGCCTGAACGCGGTTTTCCGTTCCACTGGATCTCCAGCCTCAGATTCGGGCTGACAGAATTTTATCGGGTTTGGGCTTACAACCCCAATCAGCGATTCGATCAGGGATTTCGTTAAAGAGTGACCCCAGGGGAGATTGCTTGCCTCCCTCGATCGCTACCATTCCATCCAGCAGATTGCAGATCAGCCTTGCTTGAATGGCGACGGCACATCCAAGTAATCCAATTGGAACAGGATACTTCACCAATATTGCAGCCCCCATCGCGGCGAAAAAGATACTGGCTACCGAGATCTGATTGGGTGAAATAGAGGTTTTCGCCAAAAACGAGGCCGCTTTTTGCGCCCACACGCTGGATCGTGTCGCGATCGGGCGCCGGTTGTTACCTGCATCGTTCATGGTCATGTCATGCCTCCAACGGGCTGCGGATGGTCATTTGCAGCGTTTCGCATCCGGCACATAACTATGCATGGTTTTCGCATACTGTCCAATGTTCTCCAGCCCACTGCTACATGTTAATTATGGTTAGATAATAAGCGCTTGCCGATAGTTTTGCAGCACCCTAAAAACCATGTATAAAATACAGTTATTATGGATTTCTCCATGATGATTTTAGCTTTGGAGAGGGTGCGACCATGAAACGCGAGCGTGGGGTATTTCTGAGTCTAGCATTCTGGGTATTGATCGGGTGGGGAATGAACGCTACGTGGGCCGATGTGCCGCGCATCGTCAAATCCATCCCTGCCGATGGTGCGGTTAACGTGTCAACGCAACTCGAACAGATCGTGATTCTGTTCGACCGCAACATGAAGATGAACAGCTACAGCGTGCTGCTGGTCGGGGATCAACCGTTTCCGCCGCTGCTACCGGATGACGAACCCTGGGAAACGCCTCTGCGTTTTGTGTTGAAGGTCAGAGACCTCAAGCCCAACATCCGCTACGCGATTCAGCTCAATGGTGAGACCAAAAAAGGCTTTCAGAGCGCCGAAGATCAGATACCGCTCCCGCCGACCGTGATCACGTTCACCACCGGCGATGGAACGAGCGCAACCGGCCAGCCGTTCCTACCGACTCCCGCAAGTCCACCAGCAACGCAACCGGCAACCCAAACCGATCCGGTCAGCGGCGGGAGCGCCGGACAGCCTTTGGTACTGCACTTTGATCCGCCGCCATCCAATGTACCATCGGCTGGACCTTCATCTGGTGCGCCGGCGGACCGATCGTGGCCGGTATCGCCGCCAAGCGCCGCACCTGCTGGAGCGCCCGTCCCCGCGTGGAATATGGCTCCGGGTGGTGAACTGGCAACGGACCCCAATCAAATCCTGGAACGCATGGAAGCGACGCTGGCACGGTTGCGCAGTATCACCGCCACGATTGACTCCATCCTGAGCATGGGCGGACAGACAATGACGACTCAAGGACAATACATCTCCGATTTATCCCGCAACGCCTTCGCCATGCAGAGCGTGGCGCGGACCCCGCAAGGCGACATGCGTAGCCGGATGGTGTGCGATGGCCAGACCGTTTGGCAGGAAACCGAGATGGGTGGGCAGCGCATGGTGCAGAAGGCGTCGCTGGCGCTGATGCAGCAGATGAACGGTGGGTCATCGCCCAATCCGATCATGGGCGCGCGGCAGTTGCGCCAGCAGTTTGATTTTCATCGAGCCAGCCGCGGAACGGCCCGCGATGGAACGGCGGTTCATGTGCTGGAGGGTTCCTACAAGCCGGCTTATCTCCAGCAGGTTCAGCAACAGTTACAGACGATGGAGGCGCAGAATCCACCAATGGCCGCGCAAATGCGCCAGCAGCTCAGCCTGATCAAGGCAATCCGTTTTCAGGTGGGTGTTCAAGACAGCTTGCCGCGCGCACAGGAAATGCTGGATGGTCAGGGGCAACCCGTGATGGGCATGTATCTATCCGCGCTCTCAGTCAATCAACATGCGGCGTCTACGTTGTTCCAGTACACGCCGCCGCCGGGTGTGATGGTGATGGATATGGATCAGATAGGCAGCGGCGGACGGGCAGCGGTAGCTCCACCCACCGCGCCGGCTGGGTTCCCGCCGCCGGGCCAAATTCAGGGGTCAGTGCCTGCGTCACTGGTGGGCACTTGGTTGACGCGGACACCGGAGTTGGAGATTCTGGCAGTGCTCAATAGCGATGGTACGTTTACCCGCCAATTGCGCACCGCCGAGGGCAGTGATTTCAGTCAGGGGCGCTATCAGGTTTCGGGAGACACGTTGATGGTGTATCCCAATCAGGATGAGCCGGTACGGTTCCGTTACCGGTTAGTGGACGCCAATACTCTGGAGGTGGTGGATGAAAACGGTGAAGGCGTGCATATGATCCGGCAGGGCGGAACAGGCGCCATGCCCCCCGCGCCACCGGCTTCCTCAGTGCCCCCTTCCTCAGTGGGCGAGGGACTGGAAGGGAAAGTTGCCGTGTCAGGTCGTCGGCCTACCGTCGTGTTTCAGCGACAGTGGGAGCGTAACGAGCGGGCGTTTTCGTTGCTGGTGCCGCAAGGCTGGCAAATGGAGGGTGGCATTTTCAACGTCAATCCTCTGCAAATGAACGGCCCTGGTAATTCTCAGGCCCCCAAGGGTGATCTGACCGTCCGCAGGGACACAACCGGCAGCGTGATGTGTCGCTGGCTGCCGAACTGGAATTATGCTGATTTCAGTGTGGACCCACCGCCCGCCGCTGGTCTGTTTCCGGTGGGTTCGCAGTATCAGGGGATGCAGGTCAAGCCGATGCCGACCGCAGAAGGTTTTCTTCAGGAACTGTTTGCGACCTTGCATCCAGGCGCGACCGATATCCAGTTGGTCGCGCGGGATGACTTCCCCGAAATTCAACAGGCGTACCAGCAGTCGTTCCAGTCGGTCAACCAAATGTTGGCGGGGCTGGGTAAACGGCCAGCGCAATTCAATGTGTTGGGGTTGACGGTGGACTACACCGAGAAGGGTATGCGTTACCGCGAGGGCCTGTTTACCATCCTTGTCGATATGCGCAGTGGTGCGTTCCTGTGGTACAACGACCTGACTTATGTGGCCCGAGCGCCGGCGGTCGAAGCAGATGTGTGGCGGCCAGTGCTGGAAACCATCCGTAGTTCGGTGCGTTTCAATCCCGACTGGCTGCGGGCGGTGCGCCAGGCGATGGGCGAGCGGGCGCAAACCGCGCTAGAGACTCAGCGCTACATCAACAAGGTCGCCCAGGAAATCCAGGAAAACCGCACCCGCACCCAAACCGCGATCAATCATGAGAACTATCTGTTCCTCAGCGGCCAGGAGGAATTCGTCAATCCCTACACGCGGGAAGTCGAGCGCGACACCTCGTATTACAAGCATCACTGGGTCAATCCGAACGGTGATTATATCTACACCGATGAGGATGCTTTTAATCCCAATCAGGAGCGGACGCTAAATCAGGTCGAGTGGAAAACGACGCCGGTCCAGCAGCGCTGATGCGGGCGACGAGGTGACCTGTAGCGGGATTGCGGAGACCACCGTCCCAGCGTTCGAGTAGGCTTTCCGTTCAAGCCCAGCACTACAGATAGCGATGCTTTTGGAGTTGGGCAAGACTTCGATGATTGCGAGAGCCTCACGGTAGTGGGCTTTCACCTCGTCGAACTGACCTGACTCGTGCAGCACTGTGGCGAGGTCGTTCAGACCGGTAGCCACAGTCGGGCTCTTGGGCGACACAGGCTTGCCAAAAATCGAGCACTTCACGTAAGACGGACACTGCCGCAGGGTAATTCTTGGTTAGCCCATAAGATAAACTAATACAGAATGCCTTGGACTTCGGAACACACTAAATGGCTCGTCGACACCGGCGAACGACTGAAGACCGCCGATGGCAAGGAGGTCGAGGTCTGGGAGTTCCGTCATGAAAAAGACGAAGCAGTGCTCTCGACCTGGGCCAGGCATTTTCGGAATCACTACTGCTTTGACAGCGAAATCGATTATTGGCGCAGAGGGTACAAGTGTTCTCGCGGAGAGTATCTCAACACAATAAAGTTCCCGGACCCAAAAGATGCACCAGGACCAAGTATCCGCGCTGGCGACTTTGGGGAAGTGCTGGTAGCCGATTTTCTTGAATATCTAAATGGCTACTGGGTTCCACGCACTCGC
>JAGRHM010000551.1 GCA_020445005.1 Candidatus Competibacteraceae bacterium
TGGTCGGATGACGAGCGCGCCCTGCGCAGCCTGGGCTATGCCGATCCAGACGGTCAGTTTTAAACTTCAGGTTTCAACTTCAGGTTTCAACGCTCCATGCGCGTCCTGCTGGAATCGGCCTTTGTTCTGCATCGCCGTCCGTATCGGGACAGTAGCTTGTTGCTGGAGGTATTGACTCGTGAACATGGACGATTGGGACTGGTGGCGCGCGGCGCGGGGTCATCCCGATCGCGCCTTAAGAGTATGTTGCAACCTTTCACTCCCCTGTTGCTGTCCTGGACCGGCGATAGCGATTTGGCTACCTTGAGCGGCGGCGAAGAAGCCGGGTTGCCTCTTACCCTGTTGCATAGCCGGGCGCTGGCTGGACTGTATGTTAACGAGTTATTGGTGCGCTTGTTGCCACGCCGCGATCCGCAACCCGGATTATTTGCCGCCTATGAGATTCTACTAACAGACTTGGCGGCGGCGGATGACGCAGAACCGCCGTTGCGGCGTTTTGAGAAGCGGTTGCTGGAAGAACTGGGTTACGGCTTGAGTCTGGATCGCGAGGCGGACAGCGGAGCGCCAATCGTAGCCGAGACGCATTACCGCTATGTTCTCGATCGAGGACCGCTGACGGTTGATGCAACGCAAACCGGCGTGCCGATTTCCGGTCGTGGCTTGCTGGCCTTGCAGGATGGGGTGTTGAATGACCCGGATATACTCAAAGAGGTCAAACGCCTGACCCGCGCCGCGCTGGCGGAGCAATTGCAGGGCCGGGCGCTTAAGACGCGGCAACTCTATCGAACCAAGCGCAAAGCCTCGCTGGCTTAAAACTCGAAACCTAAAACTTAAAATTCTATACCATGCCTTGACCGACCAATACGCGATGCGCGATAAAGGCCAGCACCCCACAACTGGCAATGACCGCCGCCATCGGCAGGGTCGAACCGCCGCCCGCCAATCCAACCGTCATACTTGCAAGCGTTGCTACGCCAAATTGCAATGCGCCAATCAGGGCTGAGGCGCTGCCCGTGCGTTGCCCTTGGCGCGCCAAGGCGTTGGCCATAGCGTTGGGCGCGGTAAAGCCGAGACTGACGCTGTAGCAGAACAGTGGAGCCAGCAGACCAGGCAACCCGCCCCAGCCGTTGGCGGCGATCAACAGCATTCCCAGTCCCAGCAATACAGTTGCGCGATTAGCCCGTCGCAGCAGGGTGTCTGTGGAATAATGCAGCAACAGGCGGCGATTGACCTGAGAACTGGCAATCAGACCCAGAGCATTCAAACCAAACAGCCAGCCGAAATTCTGCGCTGATACGCCATAAACTTCGATGAAGACATGTGGCGAACCGGTGATATAGGCGAACATCCCCGCGTGAGCGAATCCGCCGCTTAGGACATAGCCCATAAACTGGCGGTCAATCAGCAAGTCCCCATAAACTCGTAACGCTGCGCCGATCCCCGCGCTGGCGATGGTGTCCGCCGGGCGCGTTTCCGGCAACAAGCGCCAGACGGCGAACAGGCAGCTTAGTCCGAAGAGCGCCAGTACCGCGAAGATGGCTCGCCAGCCCGCAAACCAGAGAATCCAGCCGCCAATGAAGGGAGCAAGAATCGGCGCCAGCCCCATGATCAGCATGAGGAGTGAAAATATCCGTGCGGCGGTCAAGGGGTCGCAGCAATCACGCACGATGGTTCGGGCTATGACAATCCCCGCGCAGCCTCCTACGGCTTGGACAAAACGCAACCCGATCAGCGTGACCATGTCGGTGGCCAGCGCGCAACCGATTGAGGTCGCTACGTAGAGCGCCAAGCCGATATAGAGCGGCGGCTTACGGCCATAGCGATCGGCTAACGGTCCATGGAGGGCTTGACCGAGCGCCAACCCAATAAAAAAGCTGGTCAAGGTGAATTGGGCGGCGGAAGTGGCGGCGCCAAAATCAGCGGCGATGGCGGGCAGACCTGGCAGGTACATGTCAATTGACATCGGCGCGAAGGCGATCAGCCCGCCAAGAATCAACAGCCAGGAGAGAGGTAAGGTGGTCAGGTTGAGAGACTCGGGTCGATGGGATGATTACAGTTTCAGGCGTTTAAACAGACTTTCCGGGATATGGATGATGATCAGCATGATCCAGCGCCAGAACCAGGGCAAGTAGACTTCATTCCGGTCCTGGTCGACGGCGGCGACGATGCCTTGGGCGATTTGATCGGGCTGCGCCCACAGCAATCCCTTTTTCTAGAAAGCGGCGGTCATCGGGGTGTCGACGAATCCTGGTTTGACGGTGATCACCTGGACGCCCTTGCAGCTTAACCGATTGCGCAGTCCTTGCAGGAACAAAGTGACCATACCCTTTGCGGCGCCATAGACATAGTTGCTTTGCCGGCCCCGGTCGCCGGCAACGGAACTGATGGCGATCAAGGTCCCACGTCCCTGTGCTTCAAAATCATTGGCTAGCAACGTCGCCAGACTGATCACGCTAAGCGCGTTCGTGTGAATTGCAGCCAGCGCCGCCGCCGCCGACTGTTGGCAAGCCGGTTGATCAGGCAGTATGCCATGGGCGATCAGCGCTACATCAAGATTGCCGAGCGCTTGATAGACCCGCTCCAGCAGCGCGGAATGCTGACCGATCCGGTCCAGGTCCAGGCTTTCCTGAACGACCGGCTGGCCAGAACGGATTTCCAGATCGCAGGCGATGGTTGCCAATCGTTCTATATTGCGCCCGACCAGATAGAAGCGCGCGCCAGTCGCCGCCCATCGCCGGGCGGTCGCTTCAGCAATGGCCGAAGTGGCGCCGATAATCAGAATGTTGCGCATGTTATTACCTTGCAGGATGCTTCCCTCGCCCCCTGAGAGAGAGGCCGGGAGCGAGGGCGTCGTTCATCTGTCCATGACTCTTCGCCAGAAACTGGACGAAAATCCTGGATCCATATATTCGCTGAATTTTCGCCATTGAGGGAAATACTGGCGAAAACTGTCTCCGCTCATCCGGGCGTCCTTAGCTGGATAGACCGCTCCGCCGGCTTGCCGGGTCACCTCGTCGAGTCGCTCCAGCAAGTCCAGGGTGCGCGGTCCCCGATTGGGAAAGTCCAGCGCCAGGGTCACGCCGGGCCGGGGAAAGGACAGTAATCCGCCCGACGTCCTTTCGCCAAAGCGTTTCAATACGGCCAGCATTGATCCCTGCCTGCTGGCGGCGATGCGCGCCAGAATTTCTCGCAGCGCGTCGCGGGCATTTGCAGGGGGAATAACACACTGGTATTGGAACAAGCCGCGTGGTCCATACAACCGGTTCCAGTGCAACAGATTATCCAGCGGATAAAAAAACGGTTGATAGGGCGTAAGTCCACGCGCTGGACGGGGCAGATGGTAATAGAACCGGTTAAAATTGCCCACGCTGAGACGGTTTACCAGCGAGAAGGGCAGCATGAATGGGATGGTCAAAGCGCGGCGCTCTAGCGATGGGGATTTCCGCAGACCGGGCGGCGCATGCATTCCCGCCAGGTAAATCCCCCGACCCAAGGTTTTACCGGTAGCGGCGCAGTCGATCCAGGACACGGTGTAGGGATAGCGCGCCTCGTACTCGG
>JAGRHM010000552.1 GCA_020445005.1 Candidatus Competibacteraceae bacterium
ATCCCGAAACCGCTTATTTAGCCGGTTTGCTGCACGATCTTGGCAAACTCGCGCTTAGTGCCCGTCAGGCCGCAGCGCCCGATGAGATTCATACCTTGAGCTGCATCGCCCACACCCTGAGCGAAGTGCCTGAACTGGAGCAGCGTTTGTTGGGCGCTGATCATTGCATGTTAGGCGCAGCGCTTCTGGATACCTGGAAACTGCCTCTGTTATTAGGGGACGCGATTCGTTACCATCATTTGCCGGCTTGCGAACTGCGCGGCGCGCATCCTTTGCTACGTCTGCTCCATGTTGCCAACGCCCTGAGCCAGGAAACCGAATGTTCGGAAACGGCGCTGGTTGAAGAAGGTGAATTGCTGGACCTGAATCCGTCCGTACTGGAACAGGCTCGCGTCGCAATAAAGCCGCTGGTTGAATCATTGATTAGCGAATTGGGGATCATAGCGCCCGACGCGGCCAGCGAAACGCGGCCAGCGCCGGTTTGTGCGTCGTTGCCGGACTCGGTTCACGAGTTGGCGCTGATTGACGCTATCCGCAACCAATTGAGCAACGCCGAGGATGCCTCGAAAATGCCGGAGACCATCGCCCGATGCGCGACGATGCTCTTTGCGCTGACCGAGGCGCATTTTTTTCATCACGATGCGCGGACCGGCCTGCTGCATCATCACCCTTCGCCAAAATGGCGCGATTCATTCACGATTGATCCTGCCGGGGCGGCTAACGCCTTCCAGCGAGCAGTACAGGAACGACGAATCCATCATTCGCTGGAATCAGAAATCCCCTTGGGGATTGTTGACCAGCAACTGGCCAGACAGTGGGGAAGCGAAGGCGTATGGTGTTTGCCTCTTTGTGCCGGTGACCGACTCATGGGTGTGCTCGGCGCGGGTATTGCGCGCCCGCAACTGCCGCGCCTGCAAGCCCGGGAGGGCCTGCTACGCCGTTTTGCCGCCGCCGCCGCAATGACGTTCGACGATTTGAACCGGCGGGAAATCCAGCAGCGTCGGGTCCGTGAAGATCAGGAATTACTGCAACGACAACACTTGCGCGCAGTCCTGCATGAAGCTTCCAATCCTCTGACCGTTTTATGTAACTCTCTGTACGTCTTGACGGCTAAAGTTGAGGAGCATGCCGAAGAGATGCGGGTATTGCGAGAAGAGGCGGAACGGGCGGGGCGCATTTTGCAGCATTTTGCCGAAGCGGAAGAACCGCTGGCGGAATCAAGCTTTGATTTGAACAGCACGATCCGCGACCTGGCGCGAGTTCTCGATGAGGCGCTGTGTCGACCGCACGGTATCGGCTTAAGCCTGAATCTCCAGGAAGGACTGGCGCCGCTCATGCAGGGACGCGATGCCGTCCGGCAAATTTTGCTTAATCTGGTGCGCAACGCTGCCGAGGCGTTGGGGGAGCGCGGCCACATTAGCGTGACCACTCAGGATGGCATCAATTTGCACGGGCGTTTGTATGTGGAAATCGCTATCGCCGACAACGGCCCAGGTTTCCCCGAAGCGTTACGCGCTCAGCTTTTCCAACCGGTGACCAGCACTAAGGGCGAAGGACACGCCGGTCTGGGGTTATCGATTGTCAAGAACCTCGTTGATGAATTGGGTGGCCTGGTAAGCTGTCGTCCCCATCTAGGAGGTGGTGCCGTCTTTGCAATATTGCTGTCGCAAGCGAAGGGCTGATTGCGCTTTTGTCATATTTTTTCTCCCTCCGCGCGCAAAATCCTGGCAAGTTGAAGGTGACGATGTGTCACTTTACAAATTTTACACACCATATCACTGTTATCTTGCTTTGAATTGGTTAATACTAACAAAGCTGTAAGTAAAACGATGTTCTATCAGAGCGTTTTAAAGCGCCGGACTGTTACCTTGGCAAATCAGGATTCGACAAACAAGGGGAAATAAGGGAATGGACGAAAACGAGATATTATCCATACTCGTGGTGGATGATGAACTGGGCTTGCTGGTCAGTCTCGAACAATTGCTCAAGATGCAGGGCCACCGGGTGACCATCGCCGCCAGCGGCGTACAGGCTTTAACGCATCTTGCCGAAATCCGCTACGATTTGTTGCTGCTGGATTTGGCCATGCCCGGCGTCAGCGGCGCACGGGTACTGGACTTTATCGTCGAACGCAGTTTGGATATCGCAGTCATTGTCATCAGCGGCACCACCTCGGTGATTGAAGCGACGTCCGCCATGCGGCGGGGTGCTATCGATTTTCTGCGCAAGCCCTTCGGTCCCGAGGAACTGCTGGGCAGCGTGGCCAACGCCGCCCATAAACTGGCGCTGGAGCGCGCTAACCGGTGCATGAGTCAGCGCCTGGAGGCTTCCGAGCGCCTGCATCGCTTCATCGTTCAGCATTCTCCCGATCTGATCTTCGTGCTGGATGTGGAGGGCCGGTTTACCTATCTCAATCATCGCATCAAAACGCTGCTGGGCTTTGAACCCGAGGTCTTGGTCGGAAAATCGTTACTGGAGCTGGTGACGCCCATGGATCGCGGAAAAGCCAAGCAGCTTTTAGCCGATCTGGCCGATGGACCGATAAAATCCCTTTCCGCTGAACTTTGCCTGGCGCGCGATTCCGAATTCCGTCGTCATCACCCCCGCTTGCCGCCGCTGGTGATTGTGGAAGTCATCGCACTGGCGATCATCGAAGAAAACGCGCAGGCGTCGCGTTGCACGGGCAGCCATATCGTCGCCCACGATATCACCGAACGTCGGCGGGCTGAGGAGGCCCTGCGTCGGGCCAGCGCCCGTCTGGAGCATGTCGTGGGCGCCAGTCCGGCGGTCATTTACTCACGCCACCCTGGCCCGGGCATGCCGATCAATTTTGTCAGCGCCAACATATATGAATTGATCGGTTACCCTGCGGAAGAACTGATCGCTGATCACCAACTATGGGAGCGTCTGATTCATATGGATGACCGGATGCGCCTGGACGCAGTCCTGGAAAACTTAGACGAGCACCATCCGGTAAGTTGCGAATACCGGGTGCGACATCGGGATGGCGAATGGCGCTGGATACGGGATACGGCGCGCCTGATTTTCGACGATGAAGGACGACCCCTGGAGCGGGTCGGCTCCTGGCTGGATTACACCGAAGCGCAACAACTTGCCGAGCAACTGAATCATCAGGCGCACCATGATTCACTCACTGAACTGTCC
>JAGRHM010000553.1 GCA_020445005.1 Candidatus Competibacteraceae bacterium
CACCCGGCGAAATTCCGCCAGCGCCTGATCCAGATCAATCGCCCAGGCCAACGCCAGATTGGAAAAGATCAGATCGCAACTGGCATCAGCCAACGGCAACGCTTCGGGTTCACCGGTCAAACCATGCAGTGTGCGAAACCAGGGCGCGCGTTTACGCGCTTTTGCGACCATCGCCGAAGCTCGTTCCAGGCCAATCACCCGCGCTTTACGGTATTTCTTCATCAGGGCCACGGTGACGCCGCCGGTTCCACAACCAACATCCAGGATGACGCCGGGTTGCAATTTGATCAGATCCAATCGCTCCAGCAAACGCCCACCCACTTCACGATGCAGAAACGCCGCTTCGTCGTAACCCGCCGCCGCCCGCTCAAAAGCGCGCCTTAGCCAATTTCGGTCGGGCGCAAACGGTAAACTTTCGCGGTCATCATGCATCGAGAAACGCTCGTAGTTCCGTCATAAATTCCGGCAGGTGCGAGAAGAATGGCGCGTGCCCTGCCCGGCCAAAGACCCGCAACTGGGCATCCGGCAACTGTTTCAGCATCGCTTCTCCGACTGCTACCGGAACCAATTGATCGCGCTGCCCCATCAGTAACAGGGTCGGGCAAGCGATTTTTGCCAACCTGACGCGCAGATCGCTGGTTTCCAGAATCGCTAAGCCATCCTCCAGTGCTGAGACATCTGGATCACCGTGTTGGAACAGCATGGCTTTGAGTTGCTTCAACTGGGCGCTGGCGTGTTCGCTACCGTGGACTTCCAGCGCAATGAAACGCTTGAGCACCGCCCGGTAATCCTCACGCAATTCCTCAGCGAAGCGCTGTAAAACTGACCAAGCGATGCCATGCGGCCAATCGGGGCGCTGGACAAAACATGGCGTACTGTTGACCAGAACCAATCGGCGGACCTTTTCCGGGGCTGTTAAGGCCACCTGTTGTGCAACCAGTCCGCCCAACGACCAGCCAATCCAGGTCGCGGGCGCGGGCGTCGCTGCGATCACGGCTTTTGCCCAGTCGTCCAAGGTGTGGCCCACTGCGGACCCTTCCCGGCTGTAACCGTGGCCCGGCAAGTCCAACACTGTGACTCGGTAGTGATCGACCAAGCCCTCGGCAACATCTTCCCAGATCCCGGAATGCATGCCCCAGCCATGCACCAGCACGACCTCCGGGCCTGCGCCAGCGGTGTGTGTATAGAGCGTAAACATTCATCTCCCCCCTTTGTTAAAGAGGGAGACTGAACGGATGCTATAGAGCGATAAAGTCATGGATGGAAGAAAGAATCAACCTGCATGGACGGGAAACCCGATCAGTCAATAGGGAAGATTAGAGCAGTGTCGGCAAGCGCTGGAACCGGTGAATTTGTTGCGGGTGCTGATTACCGCTGGCAGGCCATTTTTATCCTGGATGGCCAGGATTGAGGCAATATCATCGGTAAGCCAAGGCAGATTATGAACTTGCGCCGATGGCAAAGGCCGGTTGCCGGTACTCCTGACCTGCCGCACCCAGACATCGCCGCACACCGTGCATTGGCGAATGACCAATCCATCGGTTCCCAACACGCGGCTAGCGACAATCGGAATTCGGTAGCGACGTAATTCGGTGACCGCGATCTCAATATTGCGCTGGCCAATCGCGTAATCCGAGCTACCGCTCCCCAAAACGCAGGCGCCGCCAAACAGCTTGGCCTGAATCGAGCGAACATGACCGCCAAGTTGCAGCATGCGACGGATCAATTCTGGCACTGCAATATCGCCAAAGCGAAACGAATTTTCAGTATTCGGGGGACAGCTGGGTAAAATGAAATGATTCATCCCGCCGACCCGCAAGCGCCGGTCCCATAGACAGACCGCGACGCACGACCCTAGTGTCGTGCTCAAACACTCGATATGGCGGTCACAATACAGCTCCCCAGGTAGCAGATTCTGGATCGAGGACTGCGACGGCGCATTGGCGAAGTGGTTTCGCATCAAGTTCGTTCTCGTGCGGCGCAGTTGCGCAAAATATCGTCCCGAATCCGCGAGAGCGGCAGCACGATGCGCGCCGCGCCCAGCTTGATCGCTTCGCGCGGCATGCCAAACACGATGCAGGACGATTCATCTTCGGCGATGGTGTAGCTACCAGCTTGCATCATTTCCAGCAAACCCCGCGCTCCGTCGTCACCCATGCCGGTCATGAGTACGCCGACCGCATTAGCCCCTAAATACTGGGCGGCGGATCGAAACAGCACATCTACCGAAGGCCGATGTCGGCAAACCAAGGGGCCATCGCGGACTTCGACAAAATAACGGGCGCCACTGCGCCGAATCAGCGTATGCCGGTTGCCCGGAGCGATCAGCACTTGGCCGCGCAGGATGGTGTCGCCATCGCGGGCCTCCTTGACCGTCACCGCACACAGATTGTCCAAGCGATGAGCGAACGCCTCGGTGAATTTCTCGGGCATGTGCTGGACAATCACTGTGCCGGGAGTATCTTCAGGGAAGGTTTCCAGCAATTGGCGCAATGATTCGGTGCCGCCCGTGGAAGCACCAATGCACACTACCGTCTCGGTCGTGCGGGTCATGGCGGCATTTGTGCGCTGGTTGGGCGGGGGCAGGATGACATCGGCGGTGAGCTTAGCCGAACCCAGTCGCCGCTTGTCATCCGGACGGGAAGGCGTAGTTGCGGCGGGCCGCGACCGCAAGCGCGCCCTTGCCGCCGCCTTGATCGCATCGCAGATGCGAATGCGCGCTTCCAGCAGGAACTCACGCGATCCAACGCGCGGTTTCTGGATTACATCGACAGCGCCGGCTTCCAGCGCTTCCATCAGGGTGCTGGTGCCTTCGCCGGTCAACGAGGAACACATCACCACCGGAATGGGTCGCTGTTGCATGATCTTGCGCAGGAAGGTAATGCCATCCATGCGCGGCATCTCAACATCCAGAATGATCACATCCGGCACTTCCTGAGCGATCAGCTTAGCGGCGGCGTAGGGATCGGCGGCGGCGCGCATCTCCAGTTCCGGATCAGCGCCGACAATCTCTTTCAGCGTCTCGCGCACGGATGCTGAATCATCTACAGCCAATACCTTGATTTTTTTTGCCACCGCCTTTCCCCTGATCAATTCACGCTTCAGATCCGAATGTACACCGTGGAGGCCACTTGACGGAGTGGTAAATCGAGGCCAGCAATGGTTTCCGAATGGCCCATGAACAAGTATCCTTCGCGGGCAATGCTTCGGCAGATGCGGCTGAGCACTTTAGCCCGCACCCCGGCATCAAAGTAGATGATCACATTGCGGCAGAAAACCACATCCTGAAGGTGCGGCAAGTGATATTCTTCGTCCATAAAATTCAACTGCTGAAACGCGATCTGCGCGCGCACTTCCGGCGCGATGCGAATCAATTTATCGGCGCGGTTCCGGCTTTTCAACAGATAACGGCGGCGCACCTCCAGGGGAATGGGTTCCGCCATCTCTTCGGCATAGATCGCTTTGGCGGCGGTCTGCAAAACAGTCGTGCAGATATCGGTTGCCAGGATATGGAAGCGCAAGCCTAGCCACACGGTTTTTTGTTCAGCCAGCACCATGGCCAACGTATAAGGTTCAGCGCCGATCGAGCAACCGGCGCTCCACACCCGCAGCGGCTGCGCCATGCCCACGCCGCGTTTGACCAAGTCCGGGAGCGCCTGATCCACTAGAAAATCGAAGTGCTGCGGTTCGCGAAAGAAATCGGTTTTATTGGTCGTGACCGCGTCGATCAGGTCGCTCAATTCCTGGTCAAGGCCACCCTCTTCAAACAGAAAGCGGCAATACTCGGCAAAGTTGCGCATACCACGCTTGCGCAGGCGGTGACGTAATCGGCCCTCCAGCATGACGCGCTTGTTAGCGGGCATTCGGATACCGGCCCGGTCCTCCACCAACCGGGCCAGGCGCCGAAACTCGGTCTCGGACAGATGGGGCATGGCGAAGATGGAGGCGGATGAAGAGGGCATGGCGGCGTTCCGTCACCGACATTCGCCGGTGGACATCAAGTCTTCCATGGTAAACATCCTGTTGAGATTCAGTACGATCACGAACCGGCCATGACAATGGCCAATGCCGCGAATAATCTCGGAGCGCCAATGCGAGCCGATATCCGGTGGTGGAGCGACATCGCTGGAATCGAGCGCGGTCACCTCAAAAACGCGGTCGGTCAGCGCGCCGATCACCAGGGATTTGGTTCCAACCACCACTTCCAGCACCATGATGCGGGTGCTGTCGGTAATCTCGGCGGGCGCCATGCCGAACTTGATTCTCAGGTCGATGACGGGCACCGCCTCGCCGCGCACGTCAATCATTCCGCGCACGAACGGCGGCAAGTTCGGCACCCGGTTGAATGGGCAAATATCCAGCACTTCACGAACCTGGGCGACCTGGATGGCGAAGGTCTCATCGCCCACACCACAGGTCAGGTATTGGACTGACTCATCCAGAACCGGGCGTTTCGGCGATTTTGCTGGGGCTACCGACGAGGGCATGGGCTGTCTCCTTCTTCGCAGTTAGGCCGCTGCATCTTGATGGCTGGCGTGCCAGACCGATTCCTCGGAGGCAAATACCTGATCAATATCCGCAACGATGATGAAATCGCCATCACGCCTGCCAATCGCCCGGATGAATTCAGGCCGCCAACGCATCCCGATCCGGGGTGCATCCTCCATCAAGGCAAGAGGTAACTCCGTCACCTCGTAGACCCGATCAGCCAAGGTTCCCACCAGCGTCGGTTCGCCCTCGATCTGCACCTCAATCACCACAATCCGGGTGTCGGTGGTTTGCGCAGTCGGGGCCATGCCGAACTTGACGTGCAGGTCGGTCACGGTGATGACTTTGCCGCGCACATCGATCAGCCCCTTGATGAAGGGCCTGCTGTTGGGAATGCGCGTGATCGGTGGCGGATCCAGCACTTCGTGAACCCGCTCCGTTTCGACAGCGAAAATCTCACCGGCCAACCCCAAGGTCAAAATTTGCAGTGATTCGCCGACGCTTGCGTGGGTTTCAGTAGCGCTCGAAGGCGGCATCGTCAGCGTCTCCGTGCGGGTGGTGATCGTCAAGATTCAGTGCAAAGCCTTTGCCGCTGTGGCCCGGAGCCGGATGCGCATGACCACCCTGCGGTCGGGCCGCAGCCGAGCCGTTGCCTGGAGAGGGGGCCTTGCGTTCACCTGGCTTGGAAACAGCAGTCCGCCGCGCCGCGCCGGAGGAGCCGGAAGGTTTGGCGTTGGTCCGGTGCGCATGAGCGCTATCGCCTATCACAAAGAACGCAATGGTTGATTGCAGCTGCTGGGCTTGGGCCGACAGTTCTTCGGAGGTCGACGACATTTGCTCAGAAGCGCCGGCGTTTTGCTGAGTGACCTGATCCAGTTGTTGAATCGCGATATTAATCTGCTCGGCGCCGGTGTTTTGTTCGCGCGATGCGGCCACAAGTAAAGTTTCGTTGCGTCCGCTACCGCGTACGCCGACAGATCCCGGATTAAAACTCAATTG
>JAGRHM010000554.1 GCA_020445005.1 Candidatus Competibacteraceae bacterium
GAATTGCTGACCGAGCCGGATGATTTGCAGAAGATGTGGATTCTGCGCAAGTTACTGCATCCAATGGATGAGTTGCAGGCGATGGAATTCCTGCTGGAGCGATTGAAGAATACCAAGACTAATAAAGAATTCTTTGAATCGATGAAGCGTTGAATGACTGGAGTGAGGCCATGAATGCAATCATTGAACCCCGCCGCCACCGGATCACAATAGAGGAATATCACCAAATGGGCGAGGCCGGCATTTTTGATGAGGATGCCCGGATTGAGTTGCTGGAAGGAGAGTTGTTCGATATGGCCCCGATTGGAAGCAAACACGCGAATACCGTGGCCCGACTGGTCCATTTATTTTACGCCGCCAAGGATAGCGTGGTGGTGTGGGTGCAAAACCCCATCGCTTTAGCCAGTTCGGAACCCGAACCTGATGTAGCCCTGCTTAAACCTGGAAATTATTGGGACCATTTGCCGACTGTCGACGACGCGTTGTTGCTGATCGAAGTAGCCGACAGTTCTATGCAGTATGATCGCGAGAAGAAGATCCCGGTATATGGCCGTTATGGGATTCCCGAGACCTGGCTGGTGGATGTCAACGCCCGGCAAGTGGAAATTTACCGGGAGCCGAGCCCATCTGGCTATCGTACGGTGCTGATGCGAGGTGAGGAAGATTGCATCGCGCCGTTGGCCTTACCGGAACTAGAAATTACGCTGGGGGAAATCTGGCGGCCGTGACGTAGACAACGTTCCACATCATCCTGTCAAATTTCCACCATCTCAAAATCATCCTTGGTCGCGCCGCACTCTGGACAGGTCCAATCCAACGGCACATCCTCCCAGCGTGTGCCTGGGGGGATGCCGTCCTCGGGCCAGCCTTTTTCCTCGTCATAAATAAAAGCACAAATCAAACACATATACTTTTTCATTAGGGTGTAGTTTCCGGTTGTTGCCATTTAGAGGCAGTTATTGTCCCATGTTAGCGCATCCTGAAAAACCCTGGGCTTTGCTGGAATTTCAGGCAACATCCGACTTGATTAAGACTCCAAACTATCATTGACTTTTTCACTGGAGCATCAGTTTGACTGATTCCCACCTTTCCCCTCCTCCGGTCGTTATGACCCTGGCCGGCAACGACCCCAGCGGGGGCGCCGGCATCGCCGCCGACATCGAAACCCTGATCAGTCTGGGCTGCCATCCCGCGCCAGTGATTACCGCCCTGACCGTGCAGGACACCCATAATGTCCAGGCGTTATGGCCGGTTGCTGCGGAAGAGTTACTGGCGCAAGCGCGCGCCGTGTTGGAAGATATGCCGGTTATGACATTCAAGATTGGGTTAATCGGCCATACGGACAATGCCATCGCCCTGCACACGCTACTCAGCGCCTATCCCCATATCCCGGTGGTGCTGGACCCGGTGCTGGCTGCGGGCGGGGGGACGGACCTGGCCAATAACGGGTTGATCGAGGCGATTCAAACCCTGCTGATCCCCTTAACCACCGTGCTAACGCCCAATAGCGTCGAAGCCCGCCGGTTGGCTCCAGAAGCGGACACGCTGGAAGCCTGCGCCATGGCCCTGCTGGCACGCGGTTGCCGTTATGCGCTTATCACCGGCGGGCATGAAACCGAATCGTCCACCGAGGTCATCAATCGCCTGTATGGCAACAACCGGTTACTGGAAACGTATCACTGGCCACGTTTAACCGCTGGTTATCACGGTTCCGGTTGCACCCTGGCCGCCGCTATCGCCGCCTTGCTGGCGCAAAGCCGCGGCTTGATCCCGGAGGAAGTGATTCCCACCATTATCCATCGCGCTCAGGATCATGCGTGGCGATCCCTTCAAGCAGGCTATGCCATCGGTAGCGGACAACACATTCCAAATCGCATGTATTGGGCTAGCGCTTCCCGAGGTCAATCATGAGCCAAGCCTTCATCTGTCGAGGGCTGTACGCCATCACCGACGCCGTGTTGATTCCCGACGAGCGGCTGACCATTGCGGTTGAACAAGCGCTCCTCGGCGGCGCGCGACTGCTTCAGTACCGCGATAAAAGCGCCGATACTGGGCGGCGGCGGGCGCAGGCCCAGGCGCTGAATGGGTTATGCCAGCATTATGGCGCGCCACTGATCATCAATGATGATGTGGAACTGGCTGCCGAAGTAGGGGCGGCGGGCGCGCATATTGGCCAGGATGATCCATCGTTCGCCACCGCTCGCACGCGATTAGGCGGGAACGCCATGATTGGCGTCTCCTGCTACGACCAGTTGGAATTAGCGTTGAAGGCTGAACAGGCAGGCGCAAACTATGTAGCGTTTGGGGCCTTTTTCCCGTCACCCACCAAATCGACAGAGATACGAGCCTCCCTGGCCTTGCTACGGGAAGCCCGGGCCGCGCTCAGCATTCCGATCGTCGCGATTGGCGGCGTCACTCCGGAAAATGCCCCCCCGTTGCTGGAAGCCGGCGCCGATGCGCTGGCCGTCATCAGCGGGGTGTTCGCCCAACCCGATATTCAGGCTGCCGCAGCGCGTTATGCGGCGTTATTTGCGTGAGGACCTCTACGATGACGACTCGTTCCGAACAGTTATTTGCTGAAGCGCAACGCTATATCCCCGGCGGCGTCAACTCGCCGGTTCGCGCCTTTCGCGGGGTGGGCGGAACGCCCCTCTTTTTCAAGCGCGGCGAGGGCGCCTATTTATACGACGAAGACGACCACCGCTACCTCGACTACGTTGGTTCCTGGGGCCCCATGATCCTGGGGCACGCCCATCCAGCGGTCATCCGCGCGGTGCGGGAAGCCGCTGGTCGCGGCCTGAGCTTTGGCGCGCCCACCGAGATTGAAACCGTCATGGCGGCGCGGATTCAGGAACTGATGCCCTCCATAGAACGGGTGCGGATGTGCAACTCCGGAACCGAGGCGACCATGAGCGCCATTCGTCTGGCGCGCGGGTTCACAGGGCGCAACAAGATTGTCAAGTTCGAGGGCTGCTACCATGGCCACTCCGATTCCTTGCTGGTCAAGGCGGGGTCCGGGGCGCTGACCTTGGGCGTACCGACCTCGCCCGGCGTACCGACGGCGCTCGCCGCCTACACCGTGACGCTGACCTATAACGATCTAATGCAGGTTCGCCAGGTCTTTGCCGAAATGGGCGAGGAAATCGCTGCCGTGATCGTGGAGCCGGTGGCCGG